>CAYNIO010000070.1:0-6227 GCA_964397495.1 uncultured Planctomycetia bacterium | reverse complement strand
TCGAAGCCATGCGGGAAGGATCTCGTGACCGTTATTTCCAGGAAGATGCCCTTTAAAAAAATAATCGTTGCTGGTAACATTCTTAAGGCAGATAACCTTTTTATGGTGGGGGTCAAATTCAAGGACTTTGTCAATAAAAAGAAAGGGCGGCCTCTGCGGCAGGATATTCAATACCTCCTTAATGTGCAAATTACTTTTTCTTTCCACGTTTCTCTATCAGTTTATATATACCGTTGAGACTGGTCACCTTGGGGATTTCCTCCTCAGGAATAACTATCTTAAATTTCTTCTCAATACTAGCCACAATCTCAAGGGCCATCATACTGTCTATTCCTAAATCCCTAACAAAATCTGCGTTATCCTTAAGGTCGGACTCGGGAATCTCGGTTATACCAGATACTATCTTCCTGATTTCCTTCTTTATCTTCAAATCATCTGAGGTGGGTTTCTTGCCCATAAGAACCTCCTTTGTAAATATACCTTGAGTTGAAAAAAATCATATGGCCAACCCTCCATCTATCTTTAGGACTTCGCCTGTAATATAACTTGCTTTGGTTGATGCCAGAAACAGCACTGCTTCTGCTACCTCCTGGGGCTTGCCAAATTTTTTGGCAGGAATCAATCTGAGCATCTCCTCTCTGAACCTGGGAAGTATATTTTTACTCATATCTGTATCAATGAACCCTGGGGCGATGACATTTACCCTCACATTGTAAGGGGCAAGTTCCTTAGCCAAAGCCTTAGAAAATCCAATAATACCTGCTTTAGATGCACTGTAATTTGTCTGCCCTACCAGGCCTATTAAGCCGCTTACAGAACTCATATTTATTATGCAGCCCTGCTTTTGCCTTATAAATGTATAAACTGAAGCCTTGCACATATTGAAAACCCCAAAGAGATTTGTCTGCAGGACCTCCTTCCAATCTTGAGGGTCCATCATCATCAAAGACTTGTCTTTTTTTATGCCTGCGTTGTTTACAAGAACGTCTATTCTTTTAAATTTCCTCAGGGCCTCTTGGATTATATCTTTGCAATCCTGGAGATTCCTCACATCTGCCTGCAATGCTAAAACCTGGCCTCTTTTTGGCTTTAGTTCTCTTTTAAGTTTATAGGCAAGGGATTTACTCCTGTTGTAAGTAAATACCACCCTTGCACCCTCTTCATAGAATCTCCGCACGCAGGCCTCTCCTATGCCCCGCGAACCCCCAGTAATCACCACGACTTTCCCCTTAAATTCCTTCATCGGCAAGGCCTCCTTAAAACACAGGCACTATTGAAACCGCCTGGTCCAGAACAAGATATTAAAGCGTGCTTAATGTCTTTTTTTTGGGATTTATTGGGTACGCAGTCTATGTCAATATCTGGGTCCTTTTCCCTATAGTTTAGGGTAGGAGGAAGAAAACCTTTTTCCATACCCCCCAAACAGGAAGCAAGTTGGAACCCTCCTGAAGCAGAAAAAGTCTCGCCTATGCAGGACTTCACAGAACTTACAGGAATTTTCTTAAGGCTTTTGCCCCATATTTCTTTAAGGGCTGAGAACTCAATTCTGTCTAAATCTTGGGTAGAATTGGCGCAGGAACTTATATAATCGAAATCTTGGGTTTGCAGGCCAGAATTCTGTATAGCCCTCTTTACTGCTTCCCTTATACCCTCACCCTGAGGATGAATCTTGCCTAACCTGAAGGCATCAAAATAAGAAGCGCAGCCAAGAATTTCTCCCAGAATCTTTACTTTCCTCGATAAAGCCTGTTCTTTAGCCTCTAAAACTACCGTCACTGCCCCTTCGCCCAGGATTGCTCCATTTCTTCTTCTATCAAAGGGGCAACATATCTCCTCCCCTCTAATGCCTGCTAAATACCCCAACTTGTAGAAACCTAAGAATATTTGCCAAGAAAGAGACTCTACGCATCCTACAAGAATAACTCTGGCTCTGCCCATTTCTAAAAAATCCAAAGCATACCTTAAAGCATCCAAAAACGAAGGAAAACCAGTAGAAATAGTGGTATTAAAACCTTGGATGTTAAACTTTATAGAGACATAAGAAGAAGGGGCATTTATCACTGTATTAGGAAAAAGGGCAGGGTTGGCAAAATCAATACCTTCGGTCAATATCTCTCTATCGAATTCAGTGATAGACCAAACACTTCCCAGAGTGGTGCCTGTAACTACGCCTATGGAGTCTGTATTGGTCTCGCTAACCTCAACTCCAGCATCGTCCATAGCCAATTTACTGGCAACGAGAAGGAGCAGGGTGGTACGGTCAAGATTCCTCAAACCCCTGGGCCCTAAATATTCCTGAGGGGCAAAGTTATCGACGGTGTAAGCCTTACTTGATTTTATATCTGGCTCGTCTAAAAACCTTGCCTCTTTTAAACCATCTCTTCCTTCCTGAAGCGCCTTAAAAAAGTCATCCTTCCCTATTCCTATAGGACTTACCACCCCTAATCCTGTAATCACCGCATCCGCTTTCATTTTTTAAGTCTTTCTTTAGATTTAAGCCATTTATCTATGGTCTTTTTATTATACCGCCAATGTTTGCCTATCTTTATTCCAGGAATCTCGCCCTTTTGGGAAAGATAATATACAGTAGGCCTGGGTATCCTCAAAAATCTGCTCAATTCTTCTACGGTAAGAAACTCTTTCTCCATAAATGTTAATAATTGTTCTACTTATTACAGTTATTATAAACAAAAGTTATTGTAGGCCAGAAATTTGTATATGTCAACTTTTTCTTCCCTTAATTTGACAAAAAGGTCGGACTTTAATGTCAAATTAAAGGGGTTTTATTTGACAAAAAGGTTCAACGTTTTTGTCAAATAAAGGGTTAGAGAATAATCTCTAGAAAATCACCTATTTCTAAAGGCAATTTCTCTGGAAGGGAAGATTTGCATTCTATGGTTATGCTGGCTCTAAATACTGGCGCGAGAATCCGGTTAGGAGGAACCGCTGAGAGAATCTTTACTACCTTAAAATCCTTACTAACATAAATTATGCCAATGGGGATACTCATAAACAGGGTATGAATCCAATTGCAGGAAAAAAATACAAAAGCCTCCTCTTCTCTTAGTTCTTTTTTTCCTATGAGGCCCTTGGCACGCTCGAAAAAGGAAGACAGTATTTTCCCTTTTTCAAAAAGAGTAACACCTTTGGTACGATTATAAATTTTAACTTCTCTATTCACAGTCTGAGTTTGTTTTCTATATTTATCCTCAACTGGCCGCAGGAACCACTGATGTCTGCTCCGCGCGACTTTCTTATAAAAACCTTTATGTTGCTGTGCCTTAATTTTTTGGCGAAATTCGCTGTCTCCTCCTGCGAAGGCGGAAATAAATCATCTATGCCCTCTATGGGATTGTAAGGAATAAGATTTATCTTAAAAAGAAATCCTTTAATCCTTTTCTTGATTCTACGTATATCCTCTGGGCTGTCATTCAAACCCTTAAAAAGTATGTATTCAAATGTTATCTCTCTATTAGTATTCTCAAAATAAAATTTGCAGGCTTTAAGCAAATCCTCAAGGGGGTAAATTCTATTTACAGGCATAAGAAAATTACGTAGGTCATTATCCAGAGTATGCAAAGATACGCTTAATTCTATCTGCATCTTTTTTAAAGCGAGTTTCCTTATGCGGGGCACTATCCCCGAAGTAGACAGAGAAATTCTACGCTGAGAGATATTAAACCCCCACGGACTGTTTATGGCTTCTATACTCTTTAAGACAGAATCATAATTGTCTAAAGGCTCTCCTACGCCCATAAAAACTATATTGGAGGGGGCTCTCTTCAAGAAATCCCTCATTTTAAGAATCTGCTCCAGAATTTCAGCAACGCTTAGACTTCTAACAAACCCTTTCTTGCCTGAGGCACAGAAATAACAGTTAAATCTGCATCCCACCTGGGAGGATATGCAGAAGGTATACCTCTTTCTAATGTGGGGGATATAGACAGATTCTATAATACTTCCTTCACCAGTCTCAAAAGCAAACTTGCAAGCTCCATCCTTAGAAAAGGAATGACTGCGAAGGCGGAGACTTTCGCTAATAAAACTGTCTTTTAGGTAATGACGTAAATCCTGGGGGATATTGCCCATATTGGCAAAATCGTATATCCCCTTTTTATAAATCCAGGAAAATATTTGCCTTGAACGGTAAGGAGCAACGCCCCTCTCCTTAAACCATAACTCCAATTCTTGAAGGAGAAAATCTTTTATGTCCCTCATATAAATCGAGACAAAATAATTACGAGGATTTTTTTTCTATTATCCTCTTTAATTCCTTTATTTCCTGTAGGATATCTCTCCTAAGATTCTTGAAACGAGAAGGAATAAGGGAAAGGGCTTTCTTGTAGTAGGCGAGGGCCAAATCAAAATCTGCCTCTTGCTTCAGGCATTCAGCGAGGTTTGCCCAACAGGCAGGATAATCTTCGTCGAATTCCAAAGCCTTTCTGAAATTTGCTATTGCTTGAAGATACCTTCCCATCTGGATAAATATCCATCCCCGGCAATGGTAGAGAAGCTTGTGGTCTCCTGCCAGTTTCAACCCCTGTTCTACACACTCTAAAGCCTGAGGGAGTTTTCCGGTATCTACAAGGCACAAGGCCTTATCGTTGTAGCACTCGGCATCGTAAGGGTTGAGTTTAAGGGCGCGGTTTAAGTAAAGTATGGCCTTGGTAAAATCCTCATTGAGGATTGCCTCCTGCGACCTAAAGAAATACTCATAGAATTTGCTCTTTAATCTGTGGGCATAATTTAATCCTTGGGTTATAAGTTTTTGGGCCTCTTCAAAATCAAGAAAGGTCAGAGCCTCATCAAGTTTAGCCCTTAATTCTTCCAAATCTATACCAGAGGAATCCTTTTTCATATAGGCAAATCCCCCCACCAACCATCATAAAATCTTTTTAAGGCCTTATAAGTCCAGGTATCAAAATTTGCCTTTTCTACGTCTTCCTTGCGGAAACTATAGCGATAACTGGAAATAAATTTTAAAAGGAGGTTGTAAGCCCAACTAATTTCCTTAAATTTCTCTTCACTTTCCTTCGACTCTTGAGTATCAGGGTGATACCGCTTAGCCAGAATGCGAAATCGAGAATTTATTTCTGAGAGAGTAGCGGTATCCTCTATCCCCAAAATTTCACAAGCCTTTTTTATCTCCTGATAATCAAATTTCATTTTAGCCTTTATTTATTGGATTTTAGATTTATAATTATAGCAGTATTTCAAGGAAAGTAAACCTGATGGCAAAAATAATTAAAGCCGAAAGCGCGGGGTTCTGCTTTGGCGTAAGGAGAGCCATAAAAATCTCCCAGGAAGCCGCAAAAATCTTCAAAAAAAGAGGGGTATTTATGCTGGGAGACGTAGTCCACAACGAGCTTGTAGTAAGGAAATTGCAATCCTGGGGGATAAAGAAAGTCGAAAGCATAAAAAGTATCCCTGCAGGTGCAATACTTATAATAAAGGCCCATGGGGCAGGCCCTAGGGTATATAAAGAAAGTAAAAGAAAAAAACTCAAGGTTATAGATGCCACCTGCCCTATGGTAAAGGATATTCATAAAAAGGCTGTCCTTCTTGAAAAAAGGGGATACAAGGTAATAATAATCGGAGACAAAGCGCATGAAGAAGTTAAAGGTATATGCGGGTATATTAAGTCTTACTGTATAATATCATCACCAAAGGATGTGAAAACCTTGCCCCCTCTTGTAGATAAAGCAGGTATAGTATGCCAATCTACCCAAGACCCAGAGAATGTTGCCTCCATAATAAAGAAAATAATACCGCGTTGCAGGGAAATTCTGTTCTTTAATACTATCTGCAACCCCACACTTCAACATCAAAAAGAAGCCCAAGAAATATCAAAGAAAACAGACGCGATGTTCGTTCTGGGCTCCAAGAAAAGCGCCAACACTAAAAGGCTTTATAAAATCTGCAAGAAAATTAACCCCCGCACTTACTGGATAACTGGGGATACCCCTCTTGAGAAAAATATTCTTAGAGGCGTAAAAACTATAGGGATTACCGCTGGAGCCTCAACACCTGACTTTGTAATAGAAGAATTCAAGAAGAATATAAGATTTCTCCTTAATAATCCTTAAATAAAGAACTGCCGTCGCACAAAGCAGTATTCCAAAATCCAAAACCTTCTCTGCATGAAGAAAATTCAATCTTCTCTTTTACGCAGGCAGACCTTACCTTACCTATCAATTCCTCCCTTAAATGACGTGCCATATAGATAT
>CAYNIO010000069.1:0-6263 GCA_964397495.1 uncultured Planctomycetia bacterium | reverse complement strand
CTTCGTCAGTGGTATCGTCCCCAATATAAACAACGATTTTTTCTCCCCATTTTACGCCTAAAATCTTCATAATCTCCTGAATGGCCCTGCCCTTATTCCAGTCAATATCAGGCATAACCTCAAAAACTTTTTTGCCCTCCATAACTTTCAAACCAGAGTATTGACGGATAACCTCCTCTACTGCTTTCCTTATAAAGGGAACTTCTCCATCGTCTACCTGCCTCCAATGGACAGGTACGCTAAATTCTTTATACTCGATAAGCAGCCCCTCAATATGAGAAAGTTTTGTTTTGAGTTCTTCTCTTATTCTGTCTATATCTTTAGTTCTTTCTTTCACCGACTCACAGACAAAATCAATGCCCTTGCCCTTTATCTGAAAACCATGATTACCAGCGTAAAATATATTCTCTAATCCCGCCAGTTTCTTAACATCCTCTATGCTCCTTCCACTGACAATGCTTACTGTAAACCTCTTTGAAAGACTCTCTAAAACTCTGCGCATATCTTCTGAAAGGACAGCCAACTCTGGTCTGGACACTATGGGGGTAAGCGTTCCATCGTAATCCAGGAAGAATATCGGCTCCTTCTTTGAAAAAAATTCCTCTGCCTTCAGAAAATAACAGGGATTGATAAAAACATTCTCTTGTCTTTTTAGAAAACCATTCACAATCAAGATAGATTCAGAGGTTTTGCGCCAGGCGTCAAATAAATTTTGTGGAATCCTCTTAAACCAGTTTTCCACCCATTCAAAGTCTATAAACTCCATATCCTTTACTACAACATCGGCCCCGTTCTTCAATAAATCTCCTTGGTTATCCTGCCTGGCAATTCCTAAAACTAACCCAAAACCTCCATTTCTTCCTGCTAACACTCCGGAACTGGCATCCTCTACTACCACACTCTCAGAAGGTTTGGCCCCCAGGTTCTTAGCAGCCACAACAAAGATATCTGGGTCAGGCTTACCCCTAAGTTTTAATTCTTCAGAAACAACTCCGTCTACCCTGGTCTCAAAAAGTCCCAATAGCCCCGCCGACTCAAGAATTCCTCGGCAGTTCTTTGAAGACGAGGCTACCCCTACCTTTACCCCTTTAGACCTTAAATCCTCTATAAATCTTACTGTTGAAGGGTAGACCTCAGGCTTCTTTGCCTTCAGAACTTCCACAAACTTCAAGTTCTTCTTATTGCCTATCCCACAGATTGTCTCTTCATCTGCAGAATCCTGAGGAGAGCCGAAAGGCAAGTTTATGCCGCGGGAATTCAAGAAACTTTCCACCCCTTTATAACGGGGTTTTCCATCCACATACCTCAAATAATCCTGGTGCGTGAATTCTTTGAAAGGCTCATTATCCCTTTTTTCTCTTAGTTTTAAATAATCATCAAAGGTCTGCTTCCAGGCCTCAAAATGCAGAACAGCAGTCCTGGTAACAACCCCATCTAAATCAAAAACAACTGCTTTAGGAAGAGGAACTTGCGGCATAATCAAATTATTATATAAAATACTTCGAAAATAGCAAAAGTTTTGAGAAAAAAATATTTTTAACGAGCATTGCTCGCTACATCCCCAGATAAATTTTGGCTTAAAGACGCGTATCAGAGTTTTTAGATTTCTTAAAGTGAGGGGTTTTCTCCAAAGAGCGGGCCAGGAAATAAAGAAAATTTGATAGTGTATTAAGGTATCTCAAAATATGCTTATTCTTGAACATTTTTTTTCTTTGCAGAGTGATGGAACGCCTCTCAAGCCTTCTGGTTATAGCCCGGCATACATCCAAAATACTACTTGAAAAATCTTCTCCAGGGATAGTAAAATCCCACCCTTTGCCTACCTTCAAGCGTCTCTTGAGAATTTTTGTCTTCTCCTCCAAAAAAGAAACATCGCTTCCTGCAACTCTTTTCTTAAGCCTGTTGATATACCTGATATTGGTCGATATCTCTGCCCCTATTAAGAATAAGTCCCGTTGTATATTTTCAATTATTTTTTTTATCTCCTTCTTCCTAATCACACTCTTGGCCAAACCTAAAAAGGAGTTTAACTCGTCTACCACCCCGCAGGCCTCACAGCGGATATCGTCTTTAGAAACCAGACCTTGGCAGTAAAGATTGGTCTTGGTGATATTCTTTTTCATGTAAATATTCTGTTTATAAGGCCTCCTAGAAAATGGCTTGAAATTATGACCAAAAATGCCACAAACCAGTGTTCTAAAGCCACCTTCCAGAATGACGCCTTCTGTTTAAAGGCAAGATAAAAACTTATAAGACCAAGAAGGAAAAGTCCCCAGATTATACTCACAAATACTGCCACACTCAACCTCAAAAGAACTACAGGAAGTATAAAACTGCTTGCTACTAAAAATTTGAATACAAATGTAAACAGGGTTGAGGCCCAGATTTGCTTGGGAGTGTGGGTGGCCTCAGATTCTTCAGAGATGTGAATTCCTAAGGCATCAGACAAAGCATCAGCCACAGCAATCGTTAAGACCCCTCCTACTACTGCCAGTTTAAGGCCGGTGCCACTACTTAAGCCCACCAAGAGCCCCAAAGTAGTTATTACTCCTGAAGTCGTCCCGAAACTTAAACCTGTCTCTAAAGAATGCTTCATGGCTCAATAGCTTTGGGGGTGATAACCCGCTTCTCTTATTTTATCTAAAACTTTGTCCTTGGAAACCTTACCTTTCACCTTTACTATCTTTCTATCCAGAATTACTGCTACCTTTTCTGCCCCTTCCAACCCTTTAAGTTTAGCCTCTATGGCCATCTTGCAATGCTTACAGTGAATATCAGGCACATATACCTCCCAGTCAGAAGAAAACCTCTCACCTTTTCCTTTAAGCAAAGCGTTAAAAATGAGCGCAAGAAGAATTATACCACAGCTAATCTTAAGACTTAAGGGAAGAAATTTTCCTGCCCCGCTGAGAAGGCTCTGGTCTTTACCCAACATCTGCCATATGAAATTGAAAATAAGGCCCAAAACCAAAGCAGTAATGACAATACTTGCAAGATACAGATAAAATGACCTTCGACCTAATTTTGCCCTCACAAAAGAAAGGGTAATAGCATTGGTAGCAGGCCCCACTATCAAAAAAATCAAGGCTGCTCCAGGACTAAAACCCGTGGATATAAGGCTTACTGCAATAGGAATAGAGCCTGTAGCACATACATATAGAGGGATACCCACCATAAAGGCGACCAGAAAATCCCAAGGGAAAGAAAAAAACCTGGCGAATAAATCTTTAGGGAAAACGGCAGAAATAAACCCTCCCAGCAAAACTCCCAAGATAAGCCACTTGCCTATATCCTGCGGGATCTCATAAAACCCGAATCTCAATACCTCGTGCATCTTAAAACTTATCTTTATCTCTTTGTGAGTATGAGAACGCACGGAGGCAGACTTCTTTTTCCTGCCTGAAACAAGGTAATCTGTTATCCCCACTATTATTCCTGAAATCACAGCCCCCAGAGGCCTGAACACAGCAAACAGAGGCCCCATCAAAGAATAGGTAGCCAATATAGAATCTACGCCTGTTGTAGGGGTTGAAACCAGAAACGAAAGGACAGAGGATCGGTGAGCGCCGTCCTTCTCCAAAGAACTTGCCAAGGGTATCACCCCACAGGAACACACAGGAAGTGGCACCCCGAACAAAACCGCTTTTATTATAGAAATAAATCCTCCTCTGCCTAGATGCCGGGAAATAAACTCCTTCCCCAGGAAACTATGGATAATCCCGGCTATGAGCATGCCCAAAAGAAGATAGGGAGAAATCTCAAGCCACAGATAAACACTCTCTTTCAAAAAATTAAGGATATTAGGCATCGACCTCAAAAATTTTTCTGATGAGCAGGCCTATGAAGAAATTTATTATGGCAATGGTAATACTTAACCCCGCCATCTCTAAGAATTTCTTTTTGAAAGACAGTTCTTTAGCCACAGATATATAAAAAGTAAAAAACAAAACCACCAATAAAGCATTTATCAAAACAAACCCTAGACATATATAGATATTCTTAAGAACGAGATAAGGAAATATAAGAAAGAAAACCGTGAGAATATAAGCAATACCTGTGTATACTGAGGCCTTAATGGGGCTCCTGTCGGTTGATTCCTGCTTGGTAGAAAGATATTCAGAAGCCGACATAGACATAGAGGCAGCAATTCCCGTAATCAGCCCCACAATAGCCACAAGCCTTGCATTCTGAAGAGCCAAGGTTAAACCTACCAGAGCACCAGTCAACTCTACAAGGGCATCATTTAGACCTAAAACTACAGAACCCACGTACTTCAGTCTCTCTTCATCCAAAAGATTTATAATCTCTCTCTCGTGCCTATTCTCATCCTCAAATATACTCTCAAATTCAGAGATTTCTCTTTTAGCCTCTTCATAGACACTCTGGGCCAAATCCTCCCCCCTCTCCATCAATTTTAGAGAAAAAGTCAGGCCTAAAATCCTTGCCATAAGGGTATAAAGCAAAATTTTTATCCTGTCAGGTCTTATATCTTTCTCAGTAATATTTTTCAGGAATTGATAATGAGTTTTTTCTTCCTCAGCAATTCTGTTTAGGACTTCCCTATTTCTTTCATTTTTAGACATCTGAGCCAACCTTTTATAGATAAAATATTCTGTAATCTCGTTTCTCTGAGCAACCAATAATTTCTGCCTGAGAATTCTATTCATCTTTCAAGCCTATTTCTATCTCTTGGGTGTTTATCACAGTGTTATGCACAGGGCAATTATGCACAAATCTTAAAAAAGACTCCCTTCTTGTGCTTAAGGAAGCATCGGTTATAATTCCAACCTTAATATCTTTAATCATAAGCGGACGCTTCTGCCATTCTCCAGAAACCTTAACCTCTAATCTGCTGAAGGCGATATTCATACGGGAAAGATAAGTATGGGCATAATACATAATACACCCTCCAACGGAGGCCAACAACAACTCTGAAGAATTCAGTCCCTCGGGAAGACGACCTTGCCTGTAAGAATCGATGCGAATCTCTGCCCCGGATTCTAACGACCTTGCTACAAATTTTTTATCTTGGATATGTTTTATCTCCACCTCTAAACTCATAAGCCTCTCCTTTCTCGGTCATTTAATTATTTAAAATTTCTGCTAAGTCCTGCTGGGACTCAGAAATAAGTCTTACGCCGTAGTTTTTTACTAACACCTCTAATATATCTTCATTTGCCCAACCAGGCAATATGGGTCCTAAATATATATTCTTTATGCCAAGATAAAGAAGCGTCCAGAAGATAGCAACTGCCTTCTGTTCCATCCACATTAGGATTAAACTTAAAGGGAGATCATTTAACCCCACGCCAAAAAGTTCCGCCAGCGCCTGGGCTATCTCAATGGCAACTATTGAGTCGTTGCATTGGCCCAAGTCTATGAGCCTGGGGATGCCCTCAATATCTCCCAAGTCTAAGTCATTTATCCTGTATTTGCCGCAGGCCAGGGTCAAAACAATTGTGTCCTTAGGAAGCGCCTTTACAAATTCGCGGTAATAACTGTTCTTAGGATGAGGCGAATCGCAGCCTCCCACAAGAAAAAAGTGCCTGAGCTTTCCGCGTGAGACCAAATCCTTAATCTTGTCCGCAAGCCCCAAGACAGAAGACTTGCCAAAGCCGGTTATCAATTTGACCTTCCCTTCTTCGTTCTCTAAGTCAGGGAGGGTAAGTGCCTTTTCAATAAGGGGGGCGTAATCGTATCCTTCAATATGTTTTACACCGGGAAGGCCTGTAACGCCCATAGTAAACATACGGTCTTTATAATCATCTCTGGGAAGAAGAACGCAGTTTGATGTCCCCAATATTGCCGCAGGAATTTTGGAAAATAATTCCCTTTGGTCATACCAGGCCCTGCCTAAATTCCCGGCCAGATGTTTATATTTCCTTAAACCCGGATAACCGTGTGCAGGAAGCATCTCAGAATGTGTATAGACATTTATACCCTTACCCTCTGTCTGCTTTAACAATTCTTCCAAGGCCTTCATACTGTGGCCGGTAACGATTATCCCCTTACCCTTTTTTGTTCCGGTCTCAACCTCAACAGGGGTGGGCTCACCGTAAGCCTCAATGTGGGCCTTCTTTAACAAATCCATAACCTTTAGGTTCATCCGCCCTGCCTCCAGGGCATAGTTTACGAACCGTTGGGGGTCAAAGTTAACATTGGTTAACGTTGCGTAGAAACCGTCGGCAAGGAAGTGTTCAATTTCAGGGTCGGTATAACCAAGTTCCCTTGCGTGGTTGAGATAGGCGGATATCCCTTTAATT
>CAYNIO010000068.1:0-6412 GCA_964397495.1 uncultured Planctomycetia bacterium | reverse complement strand
GACTCAGAGATTTCTTTTTCTTCTACCTCGCTCACTATTTTCTCGCCCTTATCAGCTCTTATAATCCTAAGAGATGCCATCTTCTCCTCTAAAGGTATAACGCTCGACTTCCTTCCCCGCACTATTCTTTCTCCTATTACCTTGGCTATCTCTTTCTTGAGCGTCTCTAGATAAGGTTCTCTTAACTCCCTCAAGGGGCTGGCAGGATTGTCTTTAAGTTTGAGATAATCACGGATAAATCTTTCTACAGAAATATTTAAGGGGTAAGCAAAATTTCCTTGGGTTAAATAATCTACAACTTTATTATAGTCTACAACCTTTGCCCCGCCTGATGAATATAATCTTATAATATTGTCCATTAAGAATTTATCTCGCTCTATATACCATCTGCAGGAGTAAGGGTCAAGGGAAATGGCTATAGAATAGTCTACCAACGGCAGAACAGCAAAATTCTTATATGCAACTTGGCAAGGAATCTTCTTAGACTTTCTTTTGGAAATGACATTTATTTTAGAAAAACCTGTTAGCAGGAAAACTAAAAATATTGAGAATAATATTTTGGTAGTCTTCATATCCCCCTCCTTTATTTCAAAATATGAGGCGTAATAAATATTAAAAGTTCGTCTCTGCGCACCTCATCGGACTTATAACTAAACAACTTGCCTATTAGAGGTATATCTCCCAAAAGAGGGACTTTCTGCTCCTCTGTATCTTTTTTCTCTTTTATAACTCCCCCTATAACTAAAGTTTCTGCGTCTTTAAGAATAATTGAAGTCTCAGTGGTACTTGTACTGATGACAGGGACTTCTCCTGAATGGGTCAACTGCTTGTCATCGAGTTTATCGCTTACCACAGGTTTTATATCCAGAGTTATATAATTGTCCTTATTTATATGGGGCGTAACTTCTAAAGTTACACCATATTCCTTGGTCTCTACACTGTAAACATAATCCCCGGTGCCAGAGTCATAAGTAGCAGTCTCAATAGGCTCCTCGGTCTTAATCTCTATGAAGCCTTTCTTATGATTAAGAACGAGTATCTTGGGCTGGGAAACAATCTTGGCTTTGGTCTTATTAAAGATAACATCTAAAGCCATACTCGTACCCTGGGCAGAGAGGGTCCCAAAGACAAGGTCCCCTGAACCTATGGTAGAATGTATATAGTCGCTATAAAAGTTGAATTTATTAAAACTGTCTTTGAAAGGAAAAGAAAATTGGCTACTCTTAGCACCCGTGGCTGTAAGGGAAACCTGCCATTTTATACCCAGTTTATTTACATCATTTAAACTTACCTCTATAACTTTCACATCCAGCAACACCTGTTTAACTTTTTTGTCTACCTCTCCAAGGTAATCCTCTATTTTCTTAACAACATCTCTTATATCTATAACTACCAAACTATTAGAATAAGCATCTACAACAGTTTTTCCTCTGGAAGAAAGAAATTTATCTACTACTGCCTTGGCTTCCCCTGCGTCTAGAAAAGTAAGGGGAATTCTCTTCATCCGCAGTTCTTCTACCTGTTTAAGAACCTCCTCTTTCTGCCTCTTCTCAGCAAGCTTATCAATGGTGGTGACTAAAAACACGCCTGGATAGACCTCTTCATATCCGTATCCATAAGCCTTTAAAATTGTATCCAGAGCCTGGTTCCAGGGTATATTTTTTAATCTGGCAGAAACATTACCTTCTACCTCTGGCCCGGGAATAATATTGATATTTGCCTTCTCTGCTATGGCCTGCAAGAATACTTTTATGTCCGTATTTTTTAAAGTAAGGGTAATTCTGGCTTGGGAAGGTTTAGAAGGTTTAGTCGGTTGTGGCTCCTCTTTCGGTGTCTCTGCTTGCGGCTCAGACTCAGATACAGTTTTTTCAACATTCTGCGAAGGCATCTCTTTAATTTCTCCTACATCTTGAGAAAAGGAAAATCCACCGCCCATAATAAACAAAAGAAATATCATAAATACAATTATCTTTCTCATTCTATTACCTCCTGTTCTAATATCAATTCTACTTTTTTTCCATCTTCATCCAAAATAACCACTCTATCTTTCTTAATATCAGCAACCTTAAAATCTCCCAAAGAATCTCCCTTTTTATAAAGTTCACCATCTATTATAGCAAAACTTTCTCCGCCCGGACTATAAATTATACCTTCCAGTTTAAGTCCGCCTATACTGGGTTTAAGAGACGATATTAATCTTCCTTGACTATCAATAAGGGCGCGCATAATATCTCTCCTTCCCTGGGGCCTGTATATAAACCGCTTGCCCAAACCCTGTGCATATATCGGCATAGATAATATAAACCATGCCAAAATAAATAATGAGAATTTCCTCATTTTTTTTCTTCCTCTTTAGGCTCAAAGATGAATGTATTTAAACGCAAACTGAATTTATGCCTGGATTGGCTTCCTGAAATATTAAAATTGTCTATCCCTATAAATTTTTTGTAATTCTCCAGACTATTAATAAAAGAAATAAGATTATGAAACTTTGCTCTGCCTTCACAAATTATGGGTATGCTAAAGAGAGTGCCTCTATCTGTTTCGGTTTTATTTTTAGGTTCCGCTGGATGTATCTCTTCAATCCTCACTCTATTTTTAGATGCAATTTCTGAAATTGCCCCCATAATAAGAGGCAAATCCTTCTCCCTTATGGAACTATCGAGAATCTTATTTATCTCTTGTTCTTCTTTTTTTAAATTCTTCTCCATCTGGGGAAGACGGGTAATATTCTGCTTTTCCCTCTTGAATTCCTGAAACCTGACAGATGTCTTCTTGGAGAATTTAAAAAAAGAAAATATCTGGAAAGGGAAAACTACCAACAAATCCAACCCTAAAATTCCTAAAACCGCCCATTGTACAAGCTTTTTGTCCATCTTAAGATAACAGTTTGCAGTTTATTATAAAATCCACAACTTCTCTCGTGCCCACAGTCTTTCTCCTTAAACTCTTTAACTCTGCTGATTCCACCAATGATTTGAAATCTTTATTTCTGTTTAAGGACTCCACTAACTCATTCACCTGAAGGGACTCGCTCTTTCCAGAATGAGATATAGCACTGCCTCTTAGGATCAGAGAATTGCCTTTTAAAATTATCCTATTAAACCATACCCCAGGGGGCGCATGTTCTACCAATCTGTCGAAAAGAAAAGAGGCCAAAAACCTCCTTTGAGCATATCCGCGTAAAGTATCACCCAAAGACTTAAGGTTTTTGAATCTTTTTTTTACCTGCGAAAATCTTTTTACATCTTTATCCATGCTCTTGAACTCTCTCTCAATTTTGCGATAAGATGACAATTTCCAAATATGCAATCCTAAAAACAAAACCTGCAAAGTAACTCCAGCAACAACTACAAAGAACAGGTGCCGTATCTTTAAGTTATGCAAAGGATTATCCCTGGGCAATGACTTTCTAAATTCAGCGGGGATCAAATTTATATTTATCATCTAAGTAAACTCCCTAAACAGATATGAAAAAACCGTTCCTGCTTACTAAAATCCTCCTTCTCCGTTGAGGAAGAAAAATTCAAGGAATCCGAAACTTTTAAGAACTCAGTATCTGCGCCTATACCCTTCTCCATAATCTTGTCCAAAGATTCGAAATCCGAACCCATGCCAGTAAGGATTATCTTTTGTGTCCTCTTGCCGCTCTGAACCTCATAATAATCCAAGGTCATCCTTATATCATGAAAAAAATCCTGAAACAAATTCGCCGCCGTATCTATGCTCAACTGTGAAATAGAACTCCTTGCTGCGGAAGACTCCTCTATGCTTGTATCTCCTTTAGTCCCCACCTGTTTTAATATATAATCTTTCCCTATATTTATGATGCGCGAAAGCACGGGTATATTATTTTCTATAATATTTATAGAACTGTAAATCTCACTGATATTAAGGAGACAAACAGTGTCATTTCGATATTCGCTACCAAAATAATAAGTGTAAAGGTTTATTAAAGAAATGTTATCCAGTTCCAGGCTTTCAGGGACAACTCCATTTTCTTCGAAAACCTTTAATATTTTATTTATCAGATTCTTCTTGGCTGCCACTATAACCACCTTCATATTCTGTTCGGATTCTGCCAAGATGTCTCCGTCAAAATAGACTTCCTCTATGGGGAAAGGCATATATTTATCTACTTCAAACTTTAAAGCAGACTTAAAATCACTATAACTCATCTTCGGCATATCTACAAACCTTATTACTGTATCCTGCCCTCCCAGAGAACATCTTATCTTAGAACGCTTGCCCTTAATGGCTCCGAGATAAGAAGTTAACCCTTCCTCAAGGTTTTCCGAAATGTCCTGGGAATTGTATCTAACAATCTGTATGCTGGAAGGGATATTTTTCACAGGGGAGAACTTTATTGCTTCTAAGAAAGAGATTCTGCCACTTCCTATCCCCAGGCAAACTATATTTTCTTCCTTAGGCATTAGCGGGTTTCTTTCTCTCTACCTTCACTAAAAAAACAAATTCTATCCCTGCCT
Source organism: uncultured Planctomycetia bacterium (assembly GCA_964397495.1). Taxonomy (GTDB): domain Bacteria; phylum Omnitrophota; class Gorgyraeia; order Duberdicusellales; family CBEUCJ01; genus CAYNIO01. Next base: position 1,925 of record CAYNIO010000068.1, on the reverse strand, counting down.
AAATCCTTAGCGACATAAAGGCATTTGTCAGCCCTCTCAATTAAATCTTTAGAATTTTGAGCATCTTCAGGAAATGCAGAAATACCTATACTTACCGTAATATATTTTGTAGGCATAATTTTAGAATCTAAGAACTTAGCCAAAGATACATTAACCCTTATTCTTTTCGCCACAACAATTGCGCCCATCTTGTCAGTCTCAGGAAGAATAACCACAAATTCCTCCCCTCCGTATCTAAAGACCAAATCTGATGCACGGATACTGCCTGCTATTATCTGGGCAGTCTTCTTTAAAGCCCAGTCTCCTGCCAGGTGGCCTTCGGTATCGTTAAAATTCTTAAAGTGGTCAATATCTATCATTAGCAACGAAAGGGGATGACCATACCTTTTTGCCCTCTCTATCTCCCGTGGTAAATTCTCATCGAAATACCTGCGATTATAAATCTGGGTAAGGCCATCTAATATTGCCAGTTGTTTATACATCTCTTTCTCCCGCGCCTCCTTTAATAGTTTTTGACGCTCTGCTGCCCTTCCTACAACTATCTTAATCTCATCTATATTAAAGGGTTTTGTAATATAATCATAAGCCCCTTCCTTCAGGATTTTTATGGCTGAATCTACAGAAGCATAGCCAGTAATAGCGATAACGGTGGTGTCAGAATTTGCAAGTTTAAATTTGCGGGTTACCTCTACACCATCCATACCTGGCATACGGATGTCCGTAATAACTATGTGAAAATCTGTCTCTCGCATTTTCTCTAAAGCCTCGAGCCCATTACAGGCAGTCCAAACATTATATCCTGCCTCAGACAAAACATCTTTAAGCATCTCTCTTACTACTTCCTCGTCATCTACCACCAAAACATTGAGTTGGTATCCAGTAGTTTTGCTATTCTCGCCCATCTCTCCTCACCTCTCTATATGCAGGAATAACTATTCTGAATCTCGTGCCTTGCCCCTCTTTACTTTCCACAGTAATTACCCCCTTGTGTCCTCTTATTATAGCATAACTAATTGCCAAACCCAAACCAGTTCCTTTGCCCAATTTGGTAGTATAGAAAGGTTCAAATATCTTGTTTACAGCTTCAGGAGGAATTCCTCTTCCTGTATCCTCCACAATTATCTCCAGAAACTCCTGAGGGGGCCTAAATCTCTCATCGACAAATGTGGAAACTTTTATACGAATTTCCTTCTTATCCTTATCCATAGCGTCAATAGCGTTTCCAACAAGATTCACAAAAACCTGCTGAAGTTGATTGGCATTTCCCAGGACAAGAGGCAAATCTTGAGAATACTCTTGATAAACTTTTACGCCTGCATTATTTATGTGATACTCCATCATGTTTACAGTGTTCTCTATTACCTCCCTAATATCAAGGGGCTTCTTCTCTTCAGGAGCCTTGCGAGAAAATTCTAAAAGACCCTCAGTTATAGATTTGGTCCTTTGGGCTTCTTTTTCAATAATTTCCAGATAATGGGAAAGTTTGCCCTTGTCCTCTTTAGATATCACGTCTTTACTCAATTTTTGTTTGGCCATCTGTGCATAACCCAAAATACCTGCAAGGGGATTATTTAACTCATGGGCAATACCGGCGCTTAACTGTCCTAGGGAGGACATTTTGGCCGCCTGAAGAAGTTGAGACTGTGCCTGAGAAAGTTCTTTCTGAAGATTTTGAAGTTTTCTCTTCAATTCCTGTTTCATCTTGTAAACTTTAGACTCTAATTCTCTATTATCTAAAACTAAAAGTTTTATGGAAATAAAGATGTTGATATTCTTAAAGATAATGCCTGCAAGTTCTCTGCCTGCATCATCAAGATCCTTATGGAAACCTACTACTGCAAAACCCCACTTATCTCCAGAGATGCCAATTTTAAATTCCTGAATTAATGGTAACTTTTTAACTTTAAAGAAATCTTTTATCTTAT
>CAYNIO010000067.1:4545-6569 GCA_964397495.1 uncultured Planctomycetia bacterium | reverse complement strand
AAGTATCTCCAGAGGTTTGTTTAAAACGCATTCAAAAAAGAGGAGAGGAGATTATAGCCAATCAATTTCGCCTTCCTCAGAATATATAAAGGAAGTTCTTTATGACCAATTAGGAAGAAAGGTGCGCTCTGAAAAAGATTTAGAAGATATAAGTGAGACGGTATCTGAAATATTTAATAAAGAGTTAGAAAAAAAACTTAAGTTCAGCACAGAGGAGATTAAGAAGAAGTATGAATCTGTGATTGAGGAAAAGACTAAGGCAGAAAAGATGATTCTTGAGAAGTATAATAAAGTTTTATCTGAAAAGAAAAGTACTGAGGCAGTCATTCGCAGCATAGCCGAAGGTTTAGTGGTAATAGACTCCCAGGGGAAGGTGATAATGATGAATCCTACCGCTGAGAAACTTCTGGGAGTTTCCCGTAAAGATAAGATAGGCAAGAGCTTTCTGGAGAACCTTAGAGAAGAGCAGTTGGTCTCCCTGGTTAAGAGCAGTCCTGATAAAGAGGGTAAAGAGATAGAAGTAATTTCTCGAGACGATGAGACCAAGAAGGTTCTCAGAGCCAGCAGCGCAGTGATAGAAAATGAGAATGGGCAAACTATAGGTATGGTTTCCATACTTAATGATGTAACCAAACAGAGAGAGTTGGAGCGTATGAAGCAGAATTTTATTGCCAGCGTCTCTCACGAATTACGCACCCCCTTAGTGGCAGTAGAAAAGTCCATATCCTTGCTTCTTAATAAATCCGCTGGTCCTTTGACTGAGTCTCAAGAGGAATTCCTTTCTATTGCCCAGAGGAACCTTAAGAGGTTGACCCGCCTTATAAACGACCTTTTAGACCTTTCCAAAATGGAGGCAGGAAGATTGAGGCTGGAGCGCGTCCCTTCGTCTATAGAAAGCATCATTATAGAGTCTGTACAGGGTTTGCAGAGCTGGGCTGATACCAAATCCATTACCATTGTTAAGAATATCCCTTCTAATCTGCCTCAGGTTAATGTTGACCCACATAGGATAATTCAGGTTCTGACCAATCTTATAGGAAACGCTATAAAATTTACCCCTAAGGGGGGGAGGATAACCATTGAGGTTCGTCCTCTGGCCAAAGAAATAGAGGTGAGTGTCCAGGATACAGGAGTGGGCATACCACAAAAAGACCTCCCTAAAATCTTTGATAAGTTCTATCAGGTAGGGGGCGAACGCAGTTTTACAGATGTTACAGGGACAGGATTAGGTTTGTCTATTGCCAAAGAAATTGTAGAGCTGCATGGGGGAAGAATCTGGGCAGAGAGCGAGGAAGGAAAAGGAGCTAAATTTATCTTTACTTTGCCTTTGTGAATAAAATTATGCCTGAGAAAAATATAAGGATTATACTTGTAGATGATGAAAAAGATTTCAACCATACTATGTCTTTCTGGCTTAGAAGTCAGGGATATGAGGTGGTGTCTTTCTTGACAGGGGAAGAGGCATTAGAGTTTTTAAAGAATGAGAGCGCAGATTTAGTGCTTCTAGATACCAGGATGCCTGCAATGAGCGGGATAGAGGTTCTTGAGAGTCTGCGGCAATTTAATAAAGATATTCCTGTGGTATTTATAAGTGCTTATGTGGACAAGAATAGGGTAGAAGAAGCCAAATCTTATGGAATATCAGGCGTATTTTTTAAAGGAGACGATTTTTCTAATATCCACAAAATTATTAAAGATATTTTAGAGAAAGAAAGGCCTTGGTTTTTGCGCTTGAGAGATTTATTAAGAAATCTATCTAAAATTATAAAAGGTAAAGGTTAATTTTGTTTTTTGTGTATATAGAATTTACTAAACGCCAATTGTATTATATAATCTGTAAAGGAGGAGGAAATTATGGGCAAGAAAATTTTATTGGTAGATGACGATAAAGATTACCTTGAATTGGCAGGCAATAGGCTCAGGGAACAGGGTTTTGAGGTCATCACTGCTTATGATGGCGAAGAGGGGTTTGATAAAGCCAGAGAAGAAAAACCCGACCTTATAATTACTGACATAAAGATGCC
>CAYNIO010000067.1:0-4445 GCA_964397495.1 uncultured Planctomycetia bacterium | reverse complement strand
ATAAAGCCAGAGAAGAAAAACCCGACCTTATAATTACTGACATAAAGATGCCCAAACTCGATGGTTATTCCCTTTTAAAAAAATTTAAGGACGACCCCGTAATTCAGAAGATACCTCTCATAGTTCACACAGCCTACGAGCATATGCAGGATATGTTTCACCTTGAGGGAGTTGAGCATTATATTCTTAAGACCGGTGACCCCCAGGGCCTTCTTAAGAAGATTTTCGAGATTCTAGGTGAAGGGGATTAAGGGTAGTAATATCGGTGAAGAGATACTGGAGAGGAGTTGAAGAATATATTTTTCTGCTTCGAGGAATTTAGGATAAAGCACTTCTTGAAAAATTCTATTGTTTTTTCCCTCTTAGGCCTGATACTTTTTGTATCTTTATTTTTATTAATTCCTTATCTTAAAACCTTGCCTTGGAACACCTATTCAGATATTCATGCCCTCTTTTATGTATTTTCTTGCCTGCTTTCTCTTATATGTGCCATAATATTTCTTACAAGATTCTTTATATTTTGCCAGAGACTTTATTTATTTTTTGGCTTGGGTTTTTTTATAGACGCTTCTTTTTTGCTTGGCGTAGCGCTTATCCTTTTAAATAAATTTCCAATTTTCTGGAAGGACAGCGAACTCCTGCCGGTTTTGCTTTTTTCTTCTCGGGTCATAATCCTTATAGTATTTGTGTTGGCCATTGTTTTTGAGGATTTTTTTGAAAGACATATAGAAAGCAAGAAAACTTTGATATGGGAGAGTTCTCTGACTAGCGTTTTGGCACTCTTGGTGGGGTTTCTAACAGTCTATATATTTTCTTTGTTCCCCTTTCCGCGCACTATTTATTCCTGCAGATTGTTTACACGTCCGCAGGATTTTGTGTTGAGTGTGTCGTTTTTGAGTTTGCTGCCGGTGTACTACAATTGTTATACAAGGAGGCGTCGGGATATATTTTGGTGGTCGCTGTTCATTTTCATTTTCCTTAATTTCTTAAGCCAACTCTACATTTCATCTTCTTCGCGTCTATTTGATTCTGTGTTTGATATAGGTCTGGGAATGCAGATTCTGGGGTATTGTGCTTTGGTGATTGGAATAAGTTTTGAATCTTTTATTCTTTATAGAAGGCAAGTTAAACTTTCTCAAGACCTCTCTCGCGCCAATACAGAACTTAAGAAACTGGATGCCCTCAAGTCTAAATTTATTTCAAGTGTTTCTCACGAGTTGCGTTCTCCCTTGGGGTTGATAAAAGAATCTATAGACCAATTATTGGAGGAAATTCCAGGTAAACTTAATCCTTCCCAGAAGCATATTTTAGATATCGCCAGGAGAAATACCAGCCACCTTTCGGAGTTAATAGAAGATATACTTGACCTTCAGAGAATAGAGGCAGGAAGGATTAGCCTTAAGAAAGAAGCCGCGGATATTAGGGAACTGCTCGTCTCTTTATACAATTCTTATAAGGCTATTTGCCATAAGAAGGGGTTGGAGTTTATTTTGCATCTGCCTCCTCAAGGAGTTTTTCTATATATAGACCTCCGCAGGTTTAATCAGATAATAATAAATCTTCTTTCCAACGCAATTAAGTTTACAGACAAGGGTTTTATAAAGATAGAGGTCGACGAACAGGGTGCTTTTACCGTTGTAAAAATTAAGGACAGCGGAGTAGGGATAAAACAGGAGGAGTTGCTTTACATCTTCGATAAGTTCAGGCAGGTGGGGAAGAGTAGAGAAGGCACGGGTTTAGGATTGGCGATTGTAAAGGAATTAGTGAAACTCCATAGAGGTAAAGTGGAGGTAGAGAGTGTTTACGGCCAGGGCACAGAATTTAGAGTTTATTTTCCCAATCTTCTGCACACAGATATATACCAGGAATACATTGAGTCTTTGAAGCAGGAAGCAAAACTCCAAGATGCTTACCTTTTGACCATTGCGCCTAAGAATTATCTTCAAGATTCAGATTTCGTAAAGATAAGGAAGGCGTTCAGTTCTCGTATATCTGTTTTGTATGCAAAACTTCTAAGGCTCGGTGGCAGCCAGGAGATATTTTTCATAATAAAAAACATAGACCCTCAAGAATTCCTTAAGATTTTAGAGAGGGAGTTTAATCTGGAGATAAAAGATTTTAAATATATAGGAAGATAAATTATGAAGAAGAAAATATTATTAGTTGAGGATGATTTAGAATATCTCGAGCTTCTTAAAAATAGACTTTCCCTTCTAGATATAGATGTAGTGGTCGCCTCTGATGGCGAAGAGGGGTTTAAGAAGGCTAAGGAAGAAAAACCCGACCTTATAATTACTGATATAAAGATGCCTAAAGCGGATGGTTTTAATTTGGTGAAGGAAGTTAAAAAAGAACCTGCAATTTCATCTATTCCTATAATAGTCCTTACCGCTTACAAAGATATAGAAGATATGTTTAGATTGGAAGGGGTAAAGCACTACATACTGAAAACCGAAGGCACAGAGGTTCTTATTGATAAGATAAATCAACTATTAGGGATAGAGTATAAGAAGAAGGAGAAGCCCATACAAGACAAACTTCCCAAACTTAATATCCTTATAGTAGATACTGATTCAGGTTTTATTCAAGAACTTAAAGATTATTTCGATGGCTATGGTTGCGAGGTTTTTTATGCCTTTGACGTTCTTCAGGCTTTAGGGGTAGCAAAAAAATCTAAGCCAGATATAGTGATATGCGACATCAGGGTTCCTGCCGGAGGGGGATTTGTTCTGGTGAATAGATTGGAGAGTATGTTTGGTGCTGATATGCCTCAGATAATATTTACTACTTCGAATTTAGATATTCATATAGAGTTAAAAGCCAATAACCTGGGAATTAGGACCATACTTAAAAAACCTCTCAGCCCCCGTGTAGTTCTTGACAAAATAAGAGATTTGATTAAAGACAGCAAATAATCTGCCCATATAAGGAGAGGTGGCCGAGTCCGGTTTAAGGCGCCTGACTCGAAATCAGGTTCCTAACTTAAAGTTGGGACGGGAGTTCAAATCTCCCCCTCTCCGTGTAATATAATTCTTGAAAATTCTTTATAAATTTGAATTTCCTGAGTTATTTGTTAAAATTGAGGCGTATATCTACAGGAGAGGTGCCGGAGCGGCCGAACGGGTGCGACTGGAAATCGCATGTCCCGCCTAAAAGCGGGACCGCGGGTTCAAATCCCGCCCTCTCCGTTTATCTCTTTGATGTATACTTAGAGGGCATATGAAGACAATAAAGCAATCCCTTAACAGATATTTGGAACCAACAAAGGGGGGAGGGCAACTGACGTTGCTGTTGGTTGCAAATCCCGCCCTCTCCCCCATGACGACAGATACTTAGATAGATGGCTGGCTATATCTATATAATTCTTACTGTTCTTCTGTGGGGTCTGGCGCCTATATTGGATAAAGTTGCTCTTAAGGGTGCAAACCCTCTGGCAGGGATATTTGTAAGGACCATTGTAGTTTTTGTCCTGGTGGGAGCAAGTTTCCCTTGGTTGTATAAAGAAAAACTCCTTACCGTTCTCTCTTTAAGGAATATTGCCTTTTTTGTCCTTAGTGGGATATGTGCAGGCTTTTTGGGGATGATTACCTATTATTCAGCATTGAAGGTTCTTCCTTCCTCGAAGGTTGTTCCTCTATGTTCTACCTATCCTCTGGTAAGCGCAGTTTTGGCAGTAATGTTCTTAGGAGAGTCATTAAATTGGGTAAAGTTCTTAGGTATTATTATGATAGTTGGCGGTATATTCCTGGTGAAATAAAATGGATTTATTAGACGATACTTTTTTTATGAGAGAGGCTATAAAGGAGGCCCGCAAGGCTTTTGATGAGGATGAGGTTCCTGTAGGGTGCGTGATAGTGAAGGATAGAAAGATTATTGCCCGCAGTTTCAATCAGGTAGAACGCCTTAAGGACCCCACAGCCCATGCAGAAATTCTGGCTATCACCCAGGCTACCTCTTTATTGAAGAGTAAATTTCTTGAAGATTGCGTTCTCTATGTGACCCTTGAGCCCTGCCTGATGTGTGCGGGCGCTATGATTCTGGCGCGCATAAAGAAATTGGTATTTTCTGCCCAGGACCCTAAGGCCGGTGCAGTCATTTCAAAAGTAAATATCAATGATTTAGGACTCAATCACAGGATAGAACTGAAAAAAGGCCTTCTGGAGGAAGAATGTGCTCAAATCCTGAGGGCATTCTTTGAGAAGAAGCGGATAAGGTTATCGACTAATAATTAAGAGGCATTAAACAATATCCAGAGGTTCTTTTAAAAAGATATTAAAGATCAAAGGAGAGGTGGCCGAGCCAATATTTGGTCCGTATGAGGATGGCTTAAGGCAGCCGACCTCAAACGGTCGTCCGTATAAGGACGTCTGCTAAGCGGTTGATATAAAATATGTATTATGTATACATTTTAAAAAGTTTAAAAGACGGCAATTTCTATACTGGAT
>CAYNIO010000066.1:229-6958 GCA_964397495.1 uncultured Planctomycetia bacterium | reverse complement strand
AAATTACTAAGGGATTCTCTTAGGGTCTGCCTAAGAGTAGCCTTTCCTTTTGTAGTTTTAAAATATCTTTCTCTTCTCTGAGCGTCTTCTTTCGCAAGGTGAGCTTCACAATATATAAGTTTAAGGGGTCTGCGTGTTTTGGTGCTTACATTTTTCCCTTGGGAATGTTCTTTTAGTCTGCGCTTCAGATTAGAAGTAAGTCCGATGTACAATTTTTTTTATCCTTAAGACTGAAAAGAACATAAACATAATACATAAATCTAACAATTATCGTAGGGTGTCCCTGAACCACGCACTTCGTTTGGGTTCAGGGCGCTAAACCCTACGTGGTTTAGCGCTCCCCGGGCAGGACTCGAACCTGCGACCCGCTGGTTAACAGCCAGCTGCTCTACCGACTGAGCTACCGGGGAACTATATTGCCACTGCTACATTATTATCCTTAAGTTGTTTAACAGCCTCCGCCAGACTTGTGCGCCTCTGGCGCAGGCGGATCAGCCTTTGGCTGAAGCTGCTCTACCGACTGCCTGCCATCCTTATTTGCAGGCAGGTCAGCCTCAGGCTGAAGCTACCGGGGAACTTACCAAAGAACAGAAATAAATACACCTCCTGCCTTCTCTATGAGACAGGAGGTTAGATTATAGTTCTAAACTAAGGATTCGTCAAGATTGGTTATCTATTGAACCCTCCAAAGCGACCAGGCCTGCGAGGACCTCTATTGAAGGAAGAACGGGCTCTGCGTTCCTGGGCTTTATCCACACGCATCTTTCTTCCCTTCAATTCCTGGCCGTCAAGGTTAGAGATTGCTGTATTCAATTCCTCTTCATTATCCACATCAGCAAACCCAAAACCCTTGGAGCGACCGGTGAGTCTATCTCTAACTACGCGCACATTTTTGGCATTTACGCCTTTATCGTGCATAAACTGCTCCAGTTCCTCATCGCTTACACTATACTCTAGATTTCCCACATACATTCTGTGTCCCTTGTCTTGATTTTCTTGCATTTCCATTTCTTCATTCTCCTTTTTCATACAAACAAAACCCTAACAAAAACTTAACCCGACAAAAACTTAACCTTACATACTCACGCCTCCTTTTTTGTTATTGCGCACCCTTTCCTGCAAACAATGAACCTCACTCTCTCAGGGATTAAATCGTAGAAAGGAGTTCTTACGGCGGGAAAAAGGTGCGAATCCTACAAACCTTACTTTTAAACTCTTCAAGAATCGGTCCACAAAAATAAAAATCTTCCAAAAAACTCTGGTTTTAGAATAACACATATCTTGGAATATTGCAAGGGTTTTTATTGATTATTTGGACTGAAAGGTTTTCTATTCTCCAGGGCCTTGGACAGAGAAAATATATCTACCAGCTCTAAATCTGCGCCCATAGGGACCCCCAGGCCAATCCGCGTTAACAATACCCCTTTATCCTTAAAGAGATCTGCAAGATAAGCAGCAGTCGCTTCTCCCTGAGCATCGGAGTCAGTAGCGATTATGACCTCCTTTATTTCTCCTTTATCTATCCTATTTAACAGTTGACGAAGATGCAGGCTCTGAGGTCCCTTTGATTCCAGGGGGTCTATAGTTCCCAGAAGAACATGATACACTCCTTTGAATTTCCCTGTCTTCTCCAAAGCAAAAACATCCTTAGGTTCCTCTACTATACAGACTAAAGAATGGTCCCGCGAAGAATCCTCGCATATGGAGCAGATCTGCCTGTCTGTAATATTATTACACCGCTGGCAGGGCTTTATACGCTGAAGGGCATTTACGAGGGCCTGGGAAAATCCCTGGACATCTTTGGGTGGCATCTCCAAAATATACAAAGCACACCTCTCAGCACTCCTTCTGCCGATACCCGGAAGGCGCTCGAAATGCTTTATCAAAATCTCCAGAGTGTCAGGAAATAGACCCATCCCTGTCTACTACTTCGCCGTTAAATATCTTCAGGACATTCTCTATCTTCTCCTTGGGAAGACTTGGGGCCTTATCCTGGCCAGGCTCTTGAGAAGATTGAGATTTCTTGTGCTCGCCAATTTTGAAATTTAGGTGGACTCTGCTATGAAGGAGTTTTGCCAGAACATTCTCCAGGAAAGAACGGTTTTTCTTCTCTTCGAGATGTTCCTTATGGAAATTGTGGGCGGTTGCCAGTTCCACAACGACTACATTGTCCTTAACTTCCTTAACCGTTGAGCCCTCTAAATAAGTATGCAAGAATTTCTTTTCTTTGTTGAGAATATTGTGAAACTTCTCCCATATTCTGGCCACATCTTCTAAAGTTAAAATTTTAGAATGGCTGGGGGCTGGGTTCTGGGAAGAATTTTCTTTGTGGTTGTTTATTATCTGCTCTATCTTTTCGTCTATTTTCTCAAGACGCGAGTCTATAACAGACGAAGCCTTGACTTTAGAGGCATTTTCCTGCAAGGAGAAATTTATCTTTAAAAAATCCTGAGGGGGGCTGTTTTTAACCTGAGGAGCGGAATTCTTAAACGGCCCCTGAGGCAATGTTAGCCTTATGAAACACAACTCTAAAGGAAGTCTGGTATCGCCCAATATCCTCGAACGCTGCCTCGTATCTATCAAGGACTCAATGATATCAAGGAGCCTGGCAATTTCAAAAAGGTTGGCCTTTCTTTTAATCTCCTGAATAACATCTGGGGGTAAATCCACCAGTTTCTCTGTGCCTGAAGATATTTTTACCACCAGGAGATTGCGAAAGTAGTCAATAAGGGAATCTAAAAAGGCGTCGAGGCTTACTCCTGAATCTATAACCCTCTTCACAGCCTCTAAAGCCTGGAGGGGATTTGAGGTAGCCAAACTTTCGGCTAGGGAATGAAGATTCTCTGTTTCTATTATACCCAGAATAGGCAATAAATCCTGGAAGGTTATATCCTGACTCAAAGAAAGGGCGGCTATCTGGTCAAGAATGGACTCTGCGTCTCTAATGCTTCCCCTGGAGGCCTGGGCAACAAGATGAAGAATGTCCTCTTTTACAGACAATTTCTCTCTCTCCACAATAAACTTGAGTTTCTCAATAATCTTGTCCACTCTTACAGGATGGAAATTAAATTTCTGGCAGCGAGAAAGAATGGTTGAAGGAACCTTCTCTGGCTGGGTAGTAGCGAAGATAAACTTTACATGAGATGGCGGCTCCTCCAGAGTCTTAAGCAATGCGTTGAAAGCATCATGGCTTATCTGGTGGACCTCATCTATTATATAGACCTTAAAGCGGCTGTTTACCGGAGCAAATTTTACCGCCTCTCTTAAATTCCTTATCTCATCAATACCCCTGTTTGAGGCCCCGTCTATCTCTACGACGTCAAGGCTTCTTCCCTCTGTTATCTCCAGACAATTAGGACACTTATTGCAGGGTGAGATGGTAGGGCCCTTGACGCAGTTAAGGGCCTTGGCCAGAATTCTGGCGCAACTGGTCTTTCCCACTCCTCGGGGGCCTGAAAAGAGGAAAGCGTGATGAATCATCCTTCTCTTGATGGAATTTTTGAGGATGGATATAGACTCCTCCTGACCAATAATCTCATCAAAATCTTGAGGCCTGTATTTGCGGGCGAATACTAAATAGGACACTTTATAGACCTTTAAATAGCAATAGAGCCAAACCTGCTACAACCAGAATTATCCCCCATATTATCTTTACGTTAAATACGAAGCAGGAACTTCTGCCCCTCTCTGTTTCTATAGTCTTTATTTCTATATAGGGTACGGGTGAGCGCCTGTACCAGCCAGTAATCTTTACCTTTTCTCCTATATACCTGCCTGCCCTTAAAAGCCCGAAGAGGAAATTCCATAACGCCAAGGGCTGACGGTAATCTAAAAATATTATACCAGTTTGGTCCTGTAATACAAAATCTTCGCTCCACACCAATCCCGGGATGCCTCTTCCTACAATAGTCCCTTCCACTGTGCAGGGAACAGGCCTTATGCCTGAAACCTTTACTTTCTTTAAGAGGGAAGAAATATTAAATTCCGGAAAGTAGGAAAAGTTGTAGGAATAGAGGGTTTTGAATAGATAGGCCCCGCCCAGAAAAGGCACTGCCAACTTTAAGAAAAAGTAATTTCTATTTATAAGGGCTAAGGCAGCGCCTACAATAATTACCAGAAAGGGCAGGCTCCCTATTAGCAAATCAAACAAAAAATCGTCCCAATAACTCTCGGGCCTCCTCTCATCAAATCTTATGTAAGGCTCCTTATGCATAGCCTGGGCCTGACGGCCCAAGGCTAAAAGCCTTTTGGCAATTAAAGGATGGGTGGAATGTAATTCGTAATATAAGGCCCAGGGGTTCCACAAATCCCACTTCATTGCCCCCTTTAACTTCTCCTTATCTACATCCTGGCCCATAGCGTGGGGATGGAAACTGCTTATTGCCAGGCTCCTGGCAGAAGAAGGGTCAAATATCCCCATAGCCTTGACTGCCTCCAATTGCTCTTTCCTCTCCTTACTCTTCTCTTCCCTTCCCGCCAGACCATAGCCTATTTTAACCAAAGCCTGACCTAAAGAATTAGGATTTTGGGTAACCTGGCCTGAAAACCTGTCAGCAAAATATTCTCTTATGCGAGAAAACCACAGGATAATATATTCACAGATAATATAAAGGATATAAGAGGCGATGGCCAAAGCGTAGCGATAGGGTGCAGACCTATCTCTGCCGCGCGTCCTTATCCTTATGAGGGTACGGTATATATAATACAGGACCAGAGGCACTATGTAGGCCAGGGTCATAATAAGCATATCCCAGTGGACGATATGCCCTACCTCATGAGCCACCACTGCCTCAAGTTCTTCAGGGCTTAGAAGGTCCATAATCCCTGAGGTAAGAATTATGCGGGCATTACCTGGGGTATGACCGTAAGTAAAGGCATTGGGTGAACCGTCAGGAATAATTCCTACACGGGGAAAGCGAATATGGTATTTTAAGCAAACCCTTTCCAGAAATTCTTTAAGATGCGAGGGTAATTCCTCAGGAGACACCCATCTTGCCCTATAAAACCACCTCAGAGACAAATCCATAATAAATGGGGAGAGCAAAAATTGAAGGATGGCGAAGATTATACCTGCTACTAGGGCAGTAAAAGCCCCTATAACTTTAAAATTAACCAGGGCAATAAGAAAGAGGGTGAGAAATCCGTATAAGAGAAAAAGGGTTGCGCCTGATGCCAGGGCAAGATTGGGCAAGGCAACCTCCTCTCTTCCGGAAGAAGAAAGTTTTTTAGGAGGAGTGAATCTATCTATCTCTATTTTTAGTCCTGCCTCTTTAGCAGAGGGGAGTTTCTCTAACTCTCCTTTGTCCAGCCAGATACCTTGAGTCTGAGGGCAGTAGTCTATCTTAAGTTTTCCTCCCAGAAGGGAAAGTTCTACCAGAGGGGTCTGGGTGCGGGGATTCAATTTTGCTGAAGGCCCAGGGTTCTTAAGGGCCTCCTTTATTTTATAATTAAGATATGTGGGGACTTTAGTAAAGTAGAATATCTCTCCCTTGTCCAACCATACACCCTGGCATTTAGGACAGACATCGACCAGTACTCCGTTCTGCGTAAGAGTTTGGCGCAATTCTACATCTTTACATACAGGACAATTCACCTTTAGCCCCTCCTAAAAATAAAAAATAAGAAAAGAATGTATCCTGAAAGCAGAAACAGCCCTTCTTTTCTGCTTATCCTGTAGCCTGTCCTCATTAAAATCCACAGAAGAAAACTAAATACTACCATCACCGGCATCTCAAATCTTAAAACCTCTGGAGATAACCTCACAGGTCTTATTAAAGAAACTATGCCCAGAACAAACAGAATGTTGAAAATATTACTGCCCACAATATTTCCCACACTGATACTGGGAACCCTCTTTAGGGAAGCAGAAAGAGAGGCTGCCAATTCCGGAAGAGATGTCCCAATGGCAAAAGCAGTAAGGGCAATAACCCAGGAACTTATTCCCAGGGTTCTAGCAAGAGACACTCCGCTTCTTACCATCAAATCTGCACCCCCCACAAGCCCTACCAGAGAGAGAATTCCTATCACAATAATGGCGAAAATATTTAACGGTCTTCTCATCAAACCCTTGAACTGAAAATTTTCTACCTCCTTTTGAGTAAAACTTGTTTTCGCGGTTCTGTAGGAAACTGCCAGGAAAACTCCAAAGAGGCCCAAGAGAATCAACCCATCCCAGCGGGTCAAAATCAAATCCAGACACAGAACATAGATTAAGACTGTAGAAAAAATCATCAGGGGCAATTCTCTGCGTAAAACACTCTTCTGAATATTCAAACCTTGGATAAGGGCGCACAATCCCAGAATCAGACCTATATTAGAAATGTTGCTTCCCACAATATTACCCAGGGCAATATCCTTCTGATTTTTTACTGCAGCCACTATCCCTACCCCTGACTCTGGAGCAGAAGTTCCAAAGGCCACCAATATCAATCCTATAAACAAGGGACTCAATCGAAAAAGGAGGGAAAGTTTTACCGAACTTTGAACCAAATAATCTGAACTCAGGATAAGTATAGCCAAACCTATAATGAATACAAATATACTGAGCAACATCCTTATCTAAATCTTAATGTCACAAATAAGGCAAGACCTTATAAGTGACGTTAAGTTGGTTAAAGAGAAGAACGGAGAGGGCGGGATTTGAACCCGCGGGCCCCCCTTAACAGAGAGCCAACCGCTTAGCAGGCGGCTGCCTTAAGCCGCTCGGCCACCTCTCCAATTATTTACTTC
>CAYNIO010000066.1:0-219 GCA_964397495.1 uncultured Planctomycetia bacterium | reverse complement strand
ACTCTTTAAGTAACTGCCCTTTAAACTCTTTAGAAATTTCTCTCTCTTCAATGCTGCCTGTTTGGTATTCAAGGTTTCATAATATACTAATTCAAAAGGCCTCCTGTAGCGCGTAGAGAGACTTGTGCCTCGATTATGACTAGCCACCCTCTTCTCTAAATCCTTAGTATATCCAGTATAGAAATTGCCGTCTTTTAAACTTTTTAAAATGTATACATA
>CAYNIO010000065.1:0-7023 GCA_964397495.1 uncultured Planctomycetia bacterium | reverse complement strand
TTCCAGTACATAGGAAATCTTTGGGTAGTGTTTTAAGGTGTGCCAGAGCCCTTTCCTATATTTTGGTTAAGGAGGATATAGACATAGTCCATGCCCGCAGCAGAGTCCCAGGGTGGGTAGGGTATTTTGCTACCCGCAGAGTTCCCCGGAATTTCATTACTACTGCTCACGGCCATTACTCTCTACATTTTCTAAGCAGGGTGATGAGCTGGGGCAAACTTGTGATATGCCCCTCGCAGGTGGTTGCCCAGCATATGATAGAAAAATTCAGGTGCCCTCCCCATAAGATAAGAATAATTCCTCGGGGAGTAGATTTAGAAAGTTTCAATTACCTTCCTTATGAAAAAAGGTCTCAGGAAGAGTTTATAATAAGCTATATAGGCAGAATTTCCCCCATTAAAGGCATAGAATACTTAATCCAGGCTCTGAAAATTTTGGTGCGCAGTTTCCCTTTTGTAAAACTGTGGATAATAGGAGCCCCTCAAAAAGGCAAAGAGTATTATCTGGAGAGTTTGAAGCTTATGGTGCAAAGATTTTCTCTTGACAGATACGTAGAATTCTTGGGTCCAAGGGATGATATCCCTCAACTTTTGGAAAAGATACACGTGAATGTCCTTCCCAGCATATTCCCCGAGGCTTTTGGCCGTACACTATTAGAAGCAGGGGCTAAAGGTACGGTTATGATAGGTTCTAATCTGGGGGGGATAAGGGAGATAATAGAGCACGAAAAAGACGGACTTTTGTTCCCTCCCCGCGATGTAGAGAGCCTAAAGGATCGCCTTATGAAAATAATTAGGGATAAAGCTTTAGGAAAGAGACTTTCTGAAAATGCCTATCGCAAGATCAAGGATAAATTTTCCTCACAACTTATGTTTGAGAAGACTTTAGATGTCTATAGAGAATCTCAAGATACAAAAAGGTTGCTGGTAATAAAAGTTTCATCCCTGGGTGATGTTATTCTAAGTACGCCTTCCCTTAAGTCTTTGCGCGATAAATTTAAGGATTATAAGATTTACCTTTTGATAGGAAGGCGCAGTTTTCTTCTTTTTAAAGACTATCCTTACGTAGACAGATTGATCCCTTGTGATGAGGAAGATATCCGCTCCCTGAAAAGAATCTGGCGGATATCTGAAGATATACGTTTAGAAAATTTTGATATATGTTTAGATTTACAGAATACCCGCTATACCCACCTTTTGAGTTTCCTGTCAGGCATACCCTTAAGATATGGGTTTAAAAGGAAATGGGCTTTATTTCTCAACAGGTCTGTGGAGATTCCTTCTTTTTCGCTTGACCCCATAAGCCATCAGGAGCATCTTCTTAAATCTTTGGGGATAAGGATTGAGGATAAGGCACCTCATATTTTTTTAAGCCCCAGGGATAAAGAAATGGCGTCTTCCTATTTGAGAAGTTATACGCAGGTTCCCTTTCCTCGTATAGTAGGTATAAATTTAGGTGGTTCTTCATCCTGGGAGACAAAGTCTTGGGACAAGGAATTCATTTTGAAACTCATAGAATATTTGTCGCGCAAAGGCTATCTCTGTTTGCTTACAGGACAGTCCCAGCATAAGGAATTGGCAAAATTTCTGAAGGGTTCATTAGGACCGAGGGTTTTAGACCTTTCAGGAAAGACATCCCTAAGAGAATTGGCAGGGATAATCTCCCTTATTAGGGGCTATATAACCGTAGACAGCGCACCTTTACACCTTAGTGTTTCTTTAGGAAAGAAGACTTTTGCTTTCTTTGGACCCACGAACCCTAAAAGACACGCCCCCCTAAGCAGGAACCTCTTTATTTTTGAGAGAAATGATCTAGATTGCAGAGGTTGTTACAAGAAGAAATGCAAGACTTTAGAATGTATGAAATTTGATGTGCGAAAAACCGGACCCAAGATTTTCCAAGAGTTGTCTAAAGAGGGTTCTTAGATGAGAATTTTGCATATCCTTTCCCACCTTGATCCTGGAGGCATAGCCATTTATGTATACAACCTTTGCCGTGCTTTAAGAAGAAAAGGAGTGGAGGTGGGGGTTGCTTCTCAAGGAGGAAAATTAATAAGAGACCTCAAGGAAGAGGGCATAAGGTGTTTTTCTCTGCCCTTAAGAGTCAAAAATGAGTTTCACCCTAAGTTATTTAAGTCTCTATTTCTTCTGGAGAACATAAGAAGAAAATTCCCTTTCGAGATTATTCATGCCCACAGCCGTTCCTGCCAGGTTTTGTCTTCCATATATATGCGCCTGCACAGAGTAAGGTACGTTTCTACCTGCCACGGGTATTTTAGAGCGCGTCTCTCCCGCAGGCTCTTTAAATGCTGGGGGGAGAAAGTCGTAGCTATAAGCCCCCAAGTAAGAGATCATCTTATATACGATTTAAAGGTATGCCCTTCAGGGGTAGAACTAATACCCACAGGTGTAGATATCCCCCTTTTAAAGAAAAAATCGCTTGAGGTAGATTTCCGCAAGGAATTTGGAATTGGTGAACGTTATTTTATAGGCTCTTTAGGCAGGCTTTCAGATGTGAAGCGTTATGACCTTCTTCTTAAAGCATTCCATCTTTTTAACAAAGATGTTCCTTCTTCTTTTCTGGGGATAATGGGTAGCGGGCTCCAGGAAGAGTACCTTCAAACCCTTGCCAGAAAATTGGGCTTAAAAAATAATTTCCGTATCTTTCCCGACCTTTACAAAGAGAGTTTTTTAAGGAGTTTGGATATATTTTGCCTTTCTTCCCGGAGCGAAGGCCTAGGTTTGAGTGTTTTAGAAGCAATGGCTCTGTCGAGGGCAGTGGTGGTTTCTTGCCGGGGGGGGTTGAATTTTATAGTCCAGGACCATCTTAACGGAATTTTAGTGAAGCAGGACGACCCTCAAGGATTTTTCCAGGCTTTTGTTGAGTTATACAGTAATAAAAAGCTATTTGAAAGGATATCCCAGAATGCTCAACAAAGGGTTGAAGAGGATTTTAGTTTGGATAAAATGGTAGAGAAAATATATTCTTTGTATGAGGGGCTTTTAAAATGAGAAAATTCTGGATAGGTTTAAGTATATTTTCGCTCCTCGTTATTTCTGCGTGGGCATTAGTTTGGAATGCAAATTATGAGATTCCTGTATTGATGTACCATCACATAGACCAGGCCTGTTCTCACGTCTCTAGCATTTGTGTCTCTCCCCAGAGATTTAGGCAGCAGATGAGATTTATAAAAGATAGGGGTTATAGAGTTATAGATTTAGATACCTATTACCAGTATATTTCAGGGAAGAGAAGAATAAACAAAAGGAACCTGGTAGTTATTACCTTTGACGATGGCTATAGGGATAATTTCTACAATGCCTTGCCTGTGCTTAAAAAGTACGGATTTTCTGCCTGTATATTTGTAGTCCCTGCCAAGCTTTCCCAAAGAGATAGGCTTACCCCTCGGCAACTCAAGGTTCTCAGCCAAAACAATATTACTATTGGTTCCCACACCTTTACAGAGAGATACCTTCCCGATGTAGGGAACAAGGAACTTGTGTTCGAGTTGTGCGATTCTAAGAGAGTGCTTGAGGAGATTGTTGGAGGGACGGTGAAATATCTATGTTATCCCTCAGGTGGATTTGACAGGAGGGTGCAGACCGTAGCCAGAAAGTGTGGCTATCTTCTGGGATTTACTACTTACCGGGGGTATCACAAAACTTACAGAAACCTCTCTCCCTGGGAAATAAAGAGGATAAAGATAACCCAGCGCGACAACCCTCTCATATTATTCTTCAAACTTTCAGGAAGATACAATCTCTTCAGAAGTGTAAAAGACCCTTCATGAAGATTCTGGTATTTGAGGTCAACTGGCTGGGCGATGTAGTTTTATCTACGCCGGTATTTAAAACCATTAAGGAAAATTTCCCTTCATCCTCAGTGGCTGTGGCCCTCCATCCTCGAACCCGACCCCTGCTTGAATACAATCCTTACATAGACAAAATCATAGAATTTGATGAGAGAGGCCTCCAGCGCCCCTTCAGGAAGAAGATAGAATTTGTAAAGTTTATTCGCCGGGAGAAGTTTGATAAAGTAATACTTTTGCATCGTTCTTTTACCAGAGCTTTATTGTGTCTGCTAGCAGGTATACCAGAACGTATAGGGTATTCTACCCCCAAGAGAAGGTTAATTCTTGCCAAGCCAATAAGCCCGCCCCCAGGCCTCATACACCGCCAGGATTACTATCTTTATCTTTTAAAGAGAGCAGGTTTCAAAATTACGGAGAGGGTTTCTCATATATACGTAAGGGATGAACACCGCCGCTATGCCCAAGATATTTTGCAAGGCTTAGAACGCAAAGTTCTTATAGGCATGCATTGTTCAGGGAATTGGCCACTCAAGAGATGGCCTTACTTTGCTGAACTCTTGAACCTTTTTAAGGATTTTGATTGGGGTATAGTCTTGGTGGGCTCTTCTAAAGAGGAGGCGTTAATAAATTCTTTGCTTTCAAAGGTGAACGATTCCGTGCGCAGAAGAATTATAAATCTGGCAGGAAAAACCTCTCTTTTAGAATTGGCTGCAGTGTGCGAACGCTTAGATTGTTTTGTTTCTTCCGACAGCGGACCTTTGCATATAGCTTCCAGTATAGGAACGAAAACTGTGGGCATATTCGGACCTACGCATCCTGAGATTACCTCTCCACGGGGGCCTGCTTCTTCTAAGATACTTTTTAAGGACGTAGGTTGCAGCATCCCCTGTTATGTTAAAGCCTGCCCCTGGGATTTGAAGTGTCTGCGTAGTATAAATCCTGAGGAAGTTCTAAAAGCAATTAGGGAGATTATAGAAGAGTGAAGATTTTATTTATTACCCTTTCAAATCTGGGGGATGTGATATTGAGCCTTCCGCTGCTTGATGTTCTTATTGAGCAATACCCTGATTCTGAGATTAAATGTATCTGCGGTCCCAGGCCCTATCAATTTTTAAAAAGCATTCTTAATATAAGGGAGGTTGTAGCCTACACCTCTATTAGGACTTTTGGACAATTACGGTATTTTGTCAGGCCATTAAGGGAGGATTTTTTTGAAGTGGTTGTGGATTTGAAGAATTCTTTAATCCCATTTTTTCTTAGAGGACATCTTAAAACCCCTTTGTTTCTAAATATTCCCAAAAATATTCACAGCCGGGAGAGATTCTTAAAGATTCTGGAGAAGACCTTGAAAAAGAATTTAGAGTTTACCTCTCGCAAAATAGAGTTTTCTGTCCTGCCTTCAAGGAAGGTTTTTCTGGAAGGACTGCTTTTAAAAGAAAATCCTCATAACAAAAAGGTAGTGTTTCTGGGAATAGGAGCGCGTTCTACAATGAAGATTTATCCTCCCCGGAGTTTTTCCTTCGTTATAGAGAGATTATGGAAAGAAGATTTCTTTCCTGCAATTGTAGGCGACCAAAACGACCGGATTTTGGCTCAGGAGATTAGGAAAAATACATCTGCTGCCTTCTTAGATTTATGCGGAAAGGTCTCTTTGGAGGAATTGGCTTTTCTTCTGGAGAAATTTGCTTTTGCCTCCATAAGTTGCGATAGCGCCTTTTTGCACCTTTCAAGTTATATGGATATTCCTACACTGGGGATTTTTGGTCCCACCAGTTCCTTAAGGTATGGACCTTGGTCAAGTGTAAATAAGGTAGTTTACCACAAGGATTTATCCTGCCGTCCCTGCCAGAAGGCACACTGTCCGTATAACCTTGAATGTTTAAGAGACCTTAGCCCCCAACAAGTTCTAAACGCCTTCTTCCATATGCAACAAAACTGTTCGTAACAAAAATGTTGCATATGGGAAGGTGGTATGATAAAAGGTTAGAAGATGAGATATGGATGTAGAGAAAATTAAGAGATTCTTTCAGGTTAACAGAAAACTTGTTGTAGCAGGAGGTCTCTATCATGTTACTCAGCATGCTCCGGGGAGGGAAAAATTGTTCGTAGAAGATGAAGATTACCTATTTTTTCTCAGTCTTTTAAAGAAGAATACGTTTCAGTTTAAGACAAAAATATTTTCTTTTGCTCTCCTTCCAAATCATCTCCACATTCTTCTGAAGACTAAAAAAGCCAATCTTCCTGAATCTATGAAGAGTTTATTTCAAAGTTATGCTATGGCTTTCAATGAGAAATATAAACGTAAAGGCCATGTCTTTTGTGGAAGATACCGAGCCGCTTTCTGTAATGATGAGAGTTACTTTCTTACCATATCTTTGTATATACACCTCAATCCATTTAAGGCGGGTCTTTGTAATGATCCCGAGAGTTATCGTTGGTACTCGCTGGAGCCATACATAAAAGATGTTTCTTGGCAATTTCTAGATTCACAGTTTATTTTAAGCATGCTCGATGAAGATCCTAAGAGGGCACGACAGATATATAGAAATTTACTTTCTCAGGGGATTGATTTTGATTTTCCTAATATCATAGAGAAACCTTCGAGTATAGAGAAGTTCTCAAGGAATGTTATTCGAAGCTTGAGAAGTTTTACTAAAAAGATAAGAAATACGGATTTAAGAGAGCGTGCATCTTTAGAGGATACCATCGACCGTTTAGCAGGGAGAAAGAAGTTAAGTGCGCCTCAGGATATAGAGGCAAGGAGGTATGTAGTGGAGCAGTTATTTGCCCGAGGTTATAAAATTGCGGAAATTTGCCAGATATTAAAGATTAGTCGATTTACCCTCTTTCGTATGCAACAAAATCGTTCGTAACGGAAATGTTGCATAGGCGAATAAAGATTCCAGAAGATACTAGAATTCTTATTTGTAGGACAGACCGTATAGGAGATGTGGTTTTGTCTTTGCCCCTCATAAAGATATTAAGGGAACAATTTCCTCATTCCTACCTGGGTTTTATGTGTAGGCCTTATACCCAGGATTTAGTAAGAGGAAATCCCTATCTGGATGAGATTCTGGTTTATGATAAATATGGGGTCCATAAAACTCTGGGGGGTTCTTTAAGATTCCTGAGGATATTAAGAAAAAAAATATGGAAAGTATTAGGTCTTTATTAGAAAATCATAAAATATTAATAAAAAGAGTAAATAGGAT
>CAYNIO010000064.1:0-7025 GCA_964397495.1 uncultured Planctomycetia bacterium | reverse complement strand
TGTGATATGTGTATTTATAATAAAGGGCATCGTTTCCTAGGCCCACAACAAGTATCACTTTCCAGAAACTTCTTTTTCGCCTTCCTCTTTTTCCTTCTTCTTTATAACCTCAGGTTCTTCCGGTGCTTCCTCTTGAGGTACCTCTTCCTCTGCCTCTTCTCGAGGTGCAACGCAGGTAAATACTACCTCTTCTTTGTCCTCCAAAACTTTAATATTGGACGGCAATTCTAAATCTTCAACATGCAGGGAATGCCCTATATCTAAAGAAGAAACATCAACCTCAATCTTTTCAGGTATATCTTGAGGAAAACACTCTATCTTAAGGTCCCTCAAAAGATGTTCAAGGACTCCGCCGTTTTTTACGCCTATAGACTCACCCTTCGGCACAAGAGGCACCTTTACAGATATTCTCTCCTTCAAGGAAATCTTCTGGAAATCTACATGGATTATCTGGTCGCTTACAGGATGGTATTGGACGTCTTTTACAAGCGCATGGTAACTTTTAGCCTTCTTTCCATCCTCTATATTTAGTTCTATAATAATGTTTTCCAAGGCAGGGTGCTTATGGATAATCTTCAAAAACTCCCTGGCTTCAAACATCAAAGGCTCATTCACCTCTGTGGAATAAACTACCGCCGGGACAAAACCCTGAGCACGAATCTTTCTGTTGTAGGACTTCCCTACATTGGGTCTCTTCTTGCAATTTAGAATAAACTTTTCCATATTTAGCTCTGCACCTCCCCGAAGAGTACACTTATAGATTTCTCCCAGTGAATTCTCTTTATAGCCTCAGCAAACAATCTGGCAATACTTACTATTCTGATTTTAGGGTGCTTCTTCTGGGGAAGCAAAGGGATGCTGTCGGTGATGGCTAAAATGTCCAGTTTGCTCTGAGATATATTATCCCAGGCGTTTCCACACAGTACTGCATGGGTAATACAGGCAATAATTTTGCGAGCACCTTCGTTCTTCAAGGCTAAGGTCGCCCCCACCAAAGAACTCCCTGTAGCAATAATGTCGTCTACTATTACGCAATTTTTGCCCTTTACATCACCCAGAATATTTATAACCTCCGTGGAGGTAGGAGTATGGCGGCGTTTATCTATAACTGCAAACCCACAATTAAGTTTTTTGGCAAAATTCCTAGCCATCTTGACTCCACCCACATCTGTACTCACTACCACCAGTTTATTGAGATTTAATCTCTTTATAAATCTTATGAACTCGTTTATAGCGTAAAGGTGGTCTAAGGGTATATCAAAAAAACCCTGAATCTGGCCTGCATGTAAATCCAAGGTAAGAACCCTGGAGGCGCCAGCAACTGTCAAGAGATTGGCTATCAATTTAGCAGTTATAGGAACTCGCGGCTGGTCTTTCCTGTCCTGACGTGCATACCCAAAGTAAGGTATGACCGCAGTTATCCTGCGCGCCGATGCTCTTTTTAAAGCATCTAAAATTATTAGAAGTTCCATTATATTCTCGTTAACAGGCTCGCAGGTAGGCTGGACGACAAAAACATCTTTGCCTCTTACATTTTCGTTTACCTTAACCTTTATCTCTCCATCAGGGAAACGAGAAACCTCCAAAGGAGACAGTTTTACCTTCAAAGATGAAGCAATTTTCTGAGCAAGAGATTTATGGACATTACCGGAGAATAATCTTAAGTCATTCATGTTTCTTTAAGGGTTTAGCAGGTACTCCTACTACGGTCTCTCCCTTTTTTATATCTCTATTCCTAAGAATGACACTCCCTGCCCCGGTTCTAGCCTGCCTGCCAATGACTACTGGGGCTACTATTATTGTATCTGAACCAATAAATGCTTTATCTTTAATAACCGTCCTGTGTTTCTTTGTGCCGTCAAAATTGGCAGTAACCGTTCCTGCCCCAATATTTACCTCCCTGCCCAACCAAGCATCTCCTAAATACGAAAAATGCCTTATTTTGGCGGAGTCTCTTACTTGAGTATTCTTCAATTCTGCAAAATTGCCGACCTCTACTTTGTGCTTTAGAATTGTGCCTTCCCTTAAATGAGAGAAGGGACCCACGAGGCAATTTCTGCCAATTTTAACACCTCTTTCTATAACTGTAAAGGGCAAAATTCTTGTCCCTTTCCCAATGGAAACCCCCAATTCAATGTACACAAATTGGGGCAGGGGTATATAGACACCTTTAGAAATCCATTCTCTCACAATATTTTTACGCATCAATTCATTAGCAGAAACAAGGTCTTCAAGAGAATTTACCCCCAGACCCTCCTCCTCAGGAAAAGAAGACCCTATATCTTTTATCCTGGACCCTGCCCTGTAGAGAAGGAAAACTATATCTGTAAGATAATACTCCTTCTTACGCTTGTTGAGTCTAATGCGGTTTAAAAATCTCTTTAGGGCACGGGTCTTAAAACACATAACGCCTGGGTTGGTCTCTTTTAACTTAAGTTGGGGGGGAGTTAAATCTTTTTTCTCTATGATGGCGCAGACCTTAGATGAGTCGTCTCTTATCACCCTCCCATAGTCTTTGGGGTCATCTAAATAAGTGGTAAGAAGCGTCAAATCTGCCCTTTCTTTTGTATGGACAGACCAGATTCTTCTCAAGGTAGAATATTTAATTAAGGGGTGGTCTCCATAGAGAACTAATATGTTTTCAAACTTCCTCCAGAACTTTTCTGCTTGAAGCAAAGCATGGGCAGTGCCTTTAAGGGAATTCTGGTGCAAAATCTCCACACTCTGGGGCAAAGCTTCTTCTATCACCTCTCTCTTATATCCTGCTACGACGCCTATATTCTTGAAGCCGGCTTTTTTTACGGTATCAATAATGATACCAAGCATGGACTCACCGCAAACCTTATGCAAAACTTTAGGCAACGAAGATTTCATGCGTGTGCCCTTACCCGCCGCCAATATTAAAACTGCTTTTTCTTTACTCATCTCTCCTAGATTTAGATGGATTTAGAAAGATTATCCCACAAAATAGCAGTTATTCAAGAAAATGTTAAAACAGGAGAAATCTTATTTGGAGAGATTATTCTTAAATCTTCCATCATCCCTGGTATGAGGAAGTTTACGGATATTATTCTTAAGCCACCCAATTTTGTCTCCCTTTCTGGTGTCGAACTGGGGGACGTAAGGCTTTATGTCTAAGAGAGGCGTTCCGTCAATAATGTCTATATCCTCAACCTCCAGAACATTGCCTTCGATTTTTAAAAGCCTGACTACAGAAATACCTATGGAATTGGGCCTCTGGGGAGCGCGGGTAGAAAATACTCCGTGGGGGTTGTCATCCATATAAGGCTTGACGATTAAAGAATAGCCTTTAGTTAAGTGAAAATGATAAATTAAGATTATATGAGAAAAACCTTCCAAATCTTTTAACCCCCGTTGGTATTTCTTGTTTACAATTACTTTGCCCTTCATTCCCTCTGCCCCTCTAGGCTGGATGGGGGTACCCCAAGGAGTCTTGAAAGGCGAGCGAATTACCCCAATCTGACTATAAACTATATTTTTTCTCACTTTAACAAAACATCCTTCACTATTAAGATTCCCGCTACACCCAGTAAAACAAAACTAAAAACAAGTTTTACTGAACGCGATTTAAGTCTTGAGGCCATAAAACGCGAACCTAATTGACTACCTGTAAATACAGAAATTACACACAGCATCCACACACCCCACTGGGGCCGGGCTGCAGTAAAAATGTGCGAGAGAAAACTCGAGGTCCCTGAAAAAGTTACCACCACTGCAGAGGTTGCTGCGGCTGCCTTTGGTGCTAAACCGACTATATAGAGCAAAGGGACGACGAAACTCCCTCCACCCCTTCCAATAAGGCCAGCGAGAAATCCCAAAGTACCCCCTGCAGTAATTCCCAGAATTAACCTTTGCAGATAAGGCAAACTTCCTCTTTTAGGCCTCCATCCTGAAAGCATAAGAATGGCTGCTGCTGCTGTGAATAAAGCAAATATAAGAATTACCGGTTTGGTAGGAAGTCCAATATTAGCCCATGTCCCCAAGGGGGCAAAAACTACCATGGCAAACCCAAAGGGTAGGGCAACTCTCCAATCAACAAGTTTTTTCCCGGCATAAACAAAAGCAGCAGACGAAGAATTTACCACATTAAGAAGCATTCCTAAGGGAATGGCTTGCGTTTTAAAATCCATACCTAGCCAGAAGAGAATTGGAATATAAAGTTGAGAGCCGCCCATTCCTAACATCGAGAATACAAAAGCGATAAAAAAGAAAATTACCGGCGACCAATAAATTGAGCCCATAGTCTCTCCCTATATCTAAAGATATTCTTCTTTTTCCTATTTGAAATGATTCCTGCCTTATGCTTAAATCTACATTGCATATTTTTCACGCTATATATCCAGAGCAAGGCAGACACACTTTCTTGGTATCTTTTACCCTCATTTTATTCTCAGCTGTCATCTCGCCACAAACTTCACACCTTACAGCATTAAAAGATGGTTTAGGAACTGGAGGGAAATTATAGGTAAAGATTCTAGACACTTCTAAAATTTCTTCATCTGGCCGGATAATAGTTTTCTTAAATCCTTCCAAAATAAACTCAGGATTAACTTCTGCAGGGGGAACTTCTTTTCTTCTCTCATTCATAAATTTACTGGAAAACATAGCTTCTATTATCTGGAGCTTTACAGATACTCTTACTGCTTTGCCGTCTTTCTTTGAAGCCAGAGTTACTGCCCATTTACCATAATCAAGTTTTTTTATCAAATCTTTTCCGTAGGTGCAGCCAGTTGCAAATTGAACGCCGTCAGCAAAACAACCTGCCGCATGGAATACGCCGGTTTCTACAAAAGCTACCATAGCCATATTAGGTTCGCGCTCTGCGCCTAAAACTTTTAATGCCAATCTTCCGGCTCTAAAACCCAGAGGCATAGCACCACATAAATGCCCGTGTATAATCAAAGCTGCCTCCAGAACTTTATCCCATCCTTCACCCAGCACACTGGCACTTTTTGATATTTCTTTAAAATATTCAAATCTATTCATCAGATACCTCCTTTCCTATTGAGATTACAAAAACTTTAGTCTTTTCTATGCGCTATCAAATATAGCCAACTAAACTAATTTATGTTCCTCTCCACCCGCAACGGCAACATTTCTTTCTTCTTCTCATAATACCCTTAAAGTTTGCCTGCCTGTTTTAACACATCTACTGCGCAAAGTACAAACGGCATTCTTGCAGGAACATCTATCTGGGGAGGATGACCGCAATACTGAATAAAAGCCAAATCTTCAGCGGTATTCCTGTTTAGTGCTGCTAAAGACAACGCATTCACTATCCAGGAGACATTCTCTTTGCCTATTACTTCTGCGCCAATGAGCACCAAATCCTCCTTTCGGAATATGAGCCGCAGTTTCAGAAGTTGTGCTCCCTCAAATGCCCTTTCCCGGCTATAGACCTGCGTGTCAGAATATAGAAATTCTACCCCCTCTTTTTGAACCGAATCTTTGGCAAATCCCACCGTCCCACAACTATAGTCAAAAACCTTAGTAATTACCGGGTTGATAACTCCTGGAAAAGCCTTATTAATGCCGACGATATTCAAAGCAAGGTATCTTCCCTCAACCACAGCATTTGTAGCTAGCCACCCTCCTAGAAATTTTCCTGTGATGAAAGACTTAGTCTCTATACAGTCTCCCATAGCGTAAATATCCTTTATATTAGTTTCAAAATACTCATTTACTGTTATGCCCCTCTTAGAAAATCCTATGCCTGTCTTCTGAGCCAGACTTACATCAGGTCTTACTCCTACGCAAAGAACCACTATATCTGCATCTATGACAGCATCGTCGTCTAACACGCATCTTTCTACCTTGCCCTCCCCTTTTATCTCTACAAGAGTCTTCCCCAGAAAAAGCCTCACTCCTCTTTCCTCTAACTCCTTTTTTACCAAACAGGAGAAATCTTCGCTTAAACTTCCGGGAAGGCAACTTCTTTCCCTCTCTACCAGAAAAACATCAATTCCCCTGTTATAAAAAGCATTTACCATCTCAAGACCAATAAAACCTGCCCCTACAACTACCGCTCTCCTTACCTGTCCAATAACTTCAAGGATAGATAAAATATCAGGGTGGTCCTTTACAGAAAATACATTTTTAAGTTCAACTCCTTTGATAGGAGGGGTGAAAGGCAAAGAACCTGTGGCTAAAACTAACTTTCCATAACTAAACTTTTTTCCATTTTTTGTCATTATATTCTTCTCAGAAGGATAAATTTGCACGACTTCATCTACCAACAAATCTATACCTATGCTCTTAAGAAGTTTTTCATCACTTTTAATATAGTCCTCTGTTTTTATTGTTCCGTCCAGAGCGTAAGGCAAGGCACAGGGGATGACACTTTTCTCCTGGCTTCTTACAACGAGTATCCTCCACTCAGGTTTTAGTTTGCGCGTAAATCTGGAAACGCTCAGTCCTCCAGGCCCTGCTCCAATAACTATCAAGTCGTATTTATCTTCCACGCCTTCATCCTTGTTTTTAAAAATGAACCTAAACTATCCCATGATACCTAATTATATTCTTGTATACTTGCATAAATCTAAAAATTTCTCAAGGGCTCTTTTCCTCTCTTTAATCCTCTTAATCCACATCCTGCATAAAGTTTTCCCTGAAGGAGTAATTCTGTAAACCCTCTTCCTGCGTCTAGCCCTTTTAACCCACTCAGATTTTACAAACCCTTCCTTCTCAAGTTTCCTCAACGTTCTGTATACTGCTCCTACATCTACAGATTCCTTATGGAAACCCAACTCTCTTAATTTATCAATCAATTCATAACCATGGGAGGCTCCTCGAGAAAGGAAAAGCAGAATGCTTGGCTGCAAGAAACGAGAAACCCTATAAAGGGAAAAATTACACTTTGCCTCTGCGCTGTCTAATATTGCCTTAACGTTTCTTGCCTTCATCGCTATTTAGTTCTATTTACTTTATTATATGTCTACATCATATATCATAAACATTTATCTGTCAAATCAAACCTTTGTTTCTGGATGGTTTTAGATAAAGAA
>CAYNIO010000063.1:0-7096 GCA_964397495.1 uncultured Planctomycetia bacterium | reverse complement strand
GCCTTTAAACATTCCTTCAATAAAAACTTTTTCTCCGAAGATATCAGCATTTACACTAGCGGTCTCTCCTATAGTAAGCGTGCCCCTAAAGTTAAGCCTCCCCTCAAAAGAGCCGTTAATTCTTAAATTAACAGGATTCCTAAAAGAAAGTGTCCCCTGCATAGAAGCATCGATATTCAACATCCCCTCTTCTCTTTTGAATTTAGCCATATCCTCCCCCCTTATTTATTGACCCTTATCTCAATTCCCCCCAAAAACAAAAGTACTGCCAGAGAAACCGCAGTGCATATTACCGCTACTGCAAAAAAACCGCAACCACACGCCAAACCTATAGCACTGGTAAGCCAAATAGTAGCAGCGGTGGTTAAACCTCTTACACTGTCTCCAGAACGGATGATGGTCCCTGCTCCCAAAAATCCAATTCCCGTAATCACACCTGCGGCTATTCTTCCGGGGTCGATGGTAGTAATATTCTTGTATATCTCAAATACATACAAGGAAACGAGCATGATAACGCACGAGCCCAAAGCCACCAAGACATGCGTCCTTAAGCCCGCTGCCCGCTTCTTTCTCTCTCTTTCCAAACCTATAAGCGCTCCCAAAAAAGCACTGGACAATATCCTTAAAGAGATAGTTTGAATATCAAACATAGAGATAAATCTCTTTCTTATACAATTCAAGACCCAACCCTGCCACCATAGCAGCGTTATCCTGGCACAGAGAGAGAGGTGCAACCCTCACTCCTATTTTTTCATCCTTGGACAGATTAGCCAAGGCTTTTCTAAAATATGAGTTTGCTGCTACCCCGCCTCCTATTACAACATCTTTAACTCTATGCATCCTTAGAGCCCTCTTTAAGTTTCTTATCAAGGAATCTATGCAGGATTTCTGAAAAGCCCAGGCGATCTCTTTCTTTATAGCAAATGTCAAGCGGCCATCTTCCTCCAACTCCCTCACTTTATAAAGAACAGAGGTTTTTATGCCGCTGAAACTAAAATCTAAACAATCTTCGAAATGCCTGCACTGGAAATTAAAACGGCTCTTCCTTATGTTTCTTGATATTTTATCAATTAATGGGCCTCCTGGAAAGCCCAAATTTAAAATCTTGGCCACCTTATCGAAAGCCTCTCCACAAGCATCATCCCTGGTTTTGCCTAAAAGATTAAACCTATCAAAATCCTCTACATAGTAAATAGATGTGTGTCCGCCGGAAACCACCAACCCTAAAAAAGGCAGACGCGGCTTAATTCTTGAAAAGAAAGCAGCATAGAGATGAGCGTAAAGGTGGTTCAATTCTACGAGAGGCTTGCCCCAAGAAAAACTGAGAGCTCTGGCAAAATTTAAACCTACCAGGAGGCAACCGATTAACCCTGGATGAGAAACCACACCTATTGCATCCACATCATTTATACTTGCCCCAGAATCTTTAAAAACTCTATGGTAAAGAATATCTATATATTGAAGATGTTTCCTCTGAGCAAGTTCAGGAATTATACCTCCAAACCTTTTGTGGAAACGTAGCGAACTTAAAGTTTCTAATCTAACAATTCTTGGACCCTCCTCTACAAGACTCAGAGATGTTTCATCACAGGAAGTTTCAATTCCCAGAATCAGCATCGTTTCTAAATTTTCCGTATACTAAAATTGCCTTCAATAAATCCTTTGCCCTCAATATCTGATAGTCATCAAGCAAGTGGCTCTTTTGGGGCTTCTCTTCTATCTTGTTAAAAACTTCCTCTTCCTTGCGCTTATCCTCCTTAAGAGGGACTGTTAAATATTCTACTTCAATATCTGGCTCAACTCCTTTATCCTGTATTACATGCCCCTTGGGAGAATGGTAATAAGCAGTAGTAAACTTCATAGCTGAACCGTCAGAAAGCGGAAGAAGTGTCTGTATTGAACCCTTACCCACACTGCGTTTGCCCATAATAATTGCCCGATGACAATCTTGAAAACAAGCTGCTACAATCTCGCTGGCTGAGGCTGAACCTTCATTTATCAATACCACCATAGGAATATCCAAAAGAGGACGGCGGTACTTTGAAAAATACTTAGAGACATCCTTGGGATTGCGAGACTGGGAGTAAACCACCAGAGTTTTAGGTTCGAGAAAACGACTCGCTACATCAATGGCTGCATCTAAAATTCCTCCAGGGTTATTACGCAAATCTAAAATCAAAGCTTTTAGACCCTGCTTTTTTAATCTATCCAGTTCTTTGTCAAGCTGAAAAGTAGTGTGTTCTCTAAAATCTGTAATCCTTATATAGCCAATGCCATCTTCAAGAATCTGGGCCTCCTTAACATCTTGAATCTTTATTATCTTGCGGGTTAAAGTTACATCTTTTACAAGATTTTCCTTTTCCCTGTAAATAGTAATGGTAACTTTAGTGCCAGGTTTGCCCCTCAATTTTTTTACTGCCTCGTCAAGAGTGATATTACGAGTAGATTGACCTTCAATCTTTACTATTATATCCTGAGGCTTAAGGCCTGCCTCCCAGGCGGGTGTATCCTCTAAGGGGGTTACTATGGTAAGCAAACCTTTCTTTATAGTAATTTCTATACCTAACCCCCCGAATTCTCCTTCAGTCTCTACCTTTAGCTCTTTGTATTCCTCAGGAGTAAGAAACTGGCTGTGAGGGTCAAGATTAGACAACATCCCCTTTAAAGCACCATAAATTAATTCCTTGGCAGACAAAGGCTTTACATATTCGTCTTTAAGGATACTCAAAGCCTGCGTAAAAACCTCTACATAATTGTAAAGTTCTTGTTTTTCTTTAAAAGCGAGCCCCAGACTCAAGGATACAGAAGCAATTAATAATGTTAGAAATATGACTTTACGCTTCCCCTTCATTATCTATCCTCCTTTGTAAAAATTCTCTTGCAGTTTTAGGGTTTATCTGTCCACGAGTGTGCTTCATTACCTGACCGACCAAGAACATTATAGCATTCTGCTTCCCTGAAAGGTAATCTTTAACCGCTTTAGGATTTTCTTTTATAACTTTATTTACCGCTTCTTCTATAAATGACCGGTCAGATATCTGCACTAAACCCTCGTCCTTGATTATTTTTTCTACATCTTTTCCTGTATCCAGATGAAGGAAAAGAAGTTTCTTTGCCTGCTGATTGTTCAAAGAGCCTTTATCCATAAGCTCTACTATCTTAGTAAAATTCTTGGGCTCAAGGGAAATATCACCAAAAGAACTTAACCCTTTTTCATTTATATATTCCTGTAAGCCCACCCTTATCCAATTGTAGACACTACGGGGCTGATTGTAATACTTTAAGCATTCTTCAAAAAAATCGAGGGTCTGCTTATCTTGAATGAGGAACAAGGTCTCTTCTGCGCTTAGATTTGTTTTTTCAACTATAACTTTTAATCTCTCAAGAGGAAGAAGAGGCAATTTCTCTTTTGCTGAAAGTATATCTTCCTCTTTTATAAAAAAAGGAGGAAGGTCTGGCTCTGGGAAATATCTGTAATCATGCGCCTCCTCTTTAGAACGCATACCAAATGTCTTCTGCATCTTTTCATCCCAAAGCCTAGTCTCCTGAGAAACGCTTTTTCCCTCTTTAAGCAACTGGGATTGTCTTAAGACCTCGTATTCCAAAGCAAGTTTAACTGCCCTGAAGGAATTCATATTTTTTAACTCAGTCTTAACCCCCAAAGAACTCTGCCCTTTCTCCCTTAAAGAAATGTTAGCATCGCATCTTAGAGACCCCTTTTCCATATCGCAGTTTGAAACTCCAATATACCTTAGAAGGATTCTCAACTGCTGCAGGAAATCGCTTGCCTCCTGAGGAGAACCGATAACAGGATAAGTTACTATCTCAATCAGGGGGCAACCTGTACGGTTGTAATCTACTAAGCTGCAGTCTTGCTGATGGACTAATTTCCCTGCATCCTCTTCCATATGCACCCTCTTTATAGATATGCGCTTATATCCGCCCTGCGTGAATATCTCCAAGAATCCTTCTTCAGCCAAAGGAAGATTATACTGGGAAATCTGGAAATTCTTAGGCAAATCAGGATAGAAATAATGTTTTCTATCAAAACGAATAAGTGGGTTTATCCTGCAATTAAGGGCTAAGGCTGCCCTCAAAGCAAGCCTAAAAGCCTCCCTGTTAAGGACTGGCAACACCCCTGGCAACCCTAAACACACCGGACAAATATTCCTGTTGGGAAAC
Organism: uncultured Planctomycetia bacterium; assembly: GCA_964397495.1. Lineage (GTDB taxonomy): Bacteria > Omnitrophota > Gorgyraeia > Duberdicusellales > CBEUCJ01 > CAYNIO01. Next base: position 2,914 of record CAYNIO010000063.1, on the reverse strand, counting down.
TCTTCAAAACTATTCCTGCACGAACAAAATATTTTGCTCTGGGTAAGAAGATGCACATGTATTTCCAGGCCAATTACTGTCTCTAACTCTTTCATATCTGGGGAAAAGTATCTAAGGAAATCTCTCTTTCTAGAATATAACCTACCTTCAAAATCAAATCTTCCCGAAAAGCGGGGCCCATTATCTGAACGCCAACAGGAAGGCCATCTTTAGATAAGCCACACGGCATAGACAACGCAGGTATACCAGCAAGATTAGCAGAAATAGTAAATATGTCAGAAAGATACATACTCAAGGGGTCGTCTATCTTTTCTCCTATCTTAAAAGCGGTAGTAGGAGACGTAGGGGTAATTATACAGTTTACTTCCTTAAAGGCTTGCTCGAAGTCTCTTTTTATAAGAGTGCGCACTTTTAAGGCTCTTAAATAATAGGCCTCGTAATAGCCGCTGGAAAGAGAGTAGGTTCCAAAAAGAATTCTGCGCTTAGCCTCAAGGCCAAACCCCTGCTTACGGCTCATCTTATACATACCCAGAAGGCCCTGAGCCTCAACTCTTAACCCATACTGGACACCATCAAAACGGGCCAGATTAGAACTTGCCTCTGAGGGGCCGACTATATAATAAGTGGGGACAGCAAATTTGGTATGGGGCAGGCTGATTTCTTTTATTTTAATTCCCCTCTTCTCCAGAATTTTCACTGCTTGCTCTACTTTTTCTTTAACCTCATCCTCAATGCCTTCTATAAAATACTCTCTGGGCAGACCCACCACTAAGCCCTCTGCGTCTTCTTCCAAAGATTCTTCAAAACTTGGACGAGGAGCATTTACACAAGTAGAATCCCGCCGGTCGCCTCCGCAAATAACATCTAAAAGCAAGGCGCAATCCCTAATATCGCGCGTAAGAGGCCCTATCTGGTCCAAAGAAGAGCCAAAAGCTATCAGCCCCCAGCGGGAAACTCTCCCATAAGTCGGTTTAAGCCCTACAATTCCACAGAAAGAAGCAGGTTGCCTAATAGAGCCTCCGGTATCCGAACCTAAAGCCATCACTGCCTCCCCTGAAGCCACAACTGCGGCTGAACCTCCTGAAGAACCTCCGGGAACCCTATCTAAATCGTAAGGATTGTGTGTGGGCCCATAGCAAGAAGTCTCACAGGAAGAACCAAAAGCAAATTCATCCATATTGGTCATGCCTATGATTAAAGCACCCTCACGAAGAAGCCTCTCTACGACCGTAGCATTATAGGGAGACACAAACCCTTTAAGTATCTTTGAAGAGCAGGTGACCTCCTTTCCCTTTATGCAGATATTGTCTTTAACCCCCAGAGGTAATGGCCACAGACTTCCTTTAGGCAACTTATGAATATTCTGCCTCGCCTCATCTATAAATAATCTCACATACCCTTTCACTTTAGGCTCGCACTCTTCTATACGCGAGGCTACGGAATTTAAAATATCCTCGGGTTCTATCTTTTTTCCCTTTACTAATTCCTTAAGTCTCCAAGCAGGATATTTGTATAACTGGTCAAAACTCATTCTATAACCTTGGGCACTTTAAAAAACCCTTTCTTCCTTGAAGGGGCATATTTCAAAATATCCTCCTTATCAAGAGATTCTCCCACAACATCATCCCTAAATATATTGAATAACTCCAAAGCATGGGTAGTGGGGGGGATGCCCTCTATATCTAAAGTTTTTAGTTGGTCTACGTAATCTAGTATCTTGCCCAGATCCCGGTAAAGGATACTGAGGAGTTCTTCATCCAGCTCGATACGCGCAAGTTTAGCAATGTATTCTATGTCTTCTCTCTTTATTCCCATAGAGTTAGAATGATATCACTCATCAACAATAAGTCAATTTCCCAAAAAAAATCGCTTTTATTTAAAAATCAGGGGAAGAAAAAACCTCAACCCAACCCAGCCTTATGAGAAGGCATTCCCTACCTGCTCCCTCATACTGCCACTTAAAAGGAAAATCTCTACATTGCTGTGGCCGCACGGGGTATATTCGGCAGCCATCATCTTCTAAAAATATGCAATCCTGGTTAAATTTAGATTTGAGGGTTAATCTATTCTCTGCAATTGTGCAAAATTTCTCTACAAATACACTAAAATCCTCCTGCAAAAAACCGGATATCCTCCTTGCCTCCTCAAAATTTAAATACACCCTTCCTTCACCTTGGCAACAGCGGCGACATTGGCGACATATCTTGGAAAATAAATCTTTAAATTCTAACTTCCCGGTTTCCACCATACAGATACCACCTGCTGGGGGTCAACGCTCATCACGTATTCAAAAATTTCTTCCTTGTCCGTATCCTGAATGCGCCTAAATTCTACACCTGTATCAAAATGAGACCGTTGAACTTTAGACCAAACTTTTCTTCCTAAAACCTTTATGGGCTTCCTCTGGGGCAAACTTAAAGTGATCTCTAAAATCTCTTCAAACTCAAAATCAACGGGGCTTGAAACCTTCATTCCTAAATAACTTATATCATTTCCTGGGCAGGTAAACTCTTTAAGGTCGTGAGAACGCACAATAAAACTCAAAAAAGGAACCTTCCACCTTATAGACCTTCTTCTCTCCTGCATGAATCAAATTAAGATATCTGCTTAACAGCGCTTTCGATATCCTCTTGATTTAGAGAATAATCCTCTAATTCTCCTGCTAAATACTTTTGATAAGCCAAAAGGTCAAAGAATCCATGGCCACTAAAGTTGAATACTATACACCTGGAGACATTCTCCTCTTTTGCCCTCAAGGCTTCATCTATGCAGGCCTTAACTGCATGGGCGGTCTCTGGGGCAGGTATTATGCCTTCGGTATTGGCAAAGAGTATGGCTGCTTCAAAGACTTCCTTCTGGTGATAGGCTCTGGCTTCCATAATACCTTCCTTTACCAGAAATGAAATCAAAGGTG
>CAYNIO010000062.1:2404-7391 GCA_964397495.1 uncultured Planctomycetia bacterium | reverse complement strand
AGGGAATTAGAAACAAGAAAGTTAGTATTGGGTGACGACGATATGCCCACTGAGGATGGTGTCTTAAACTTCCAAGGCCTAGATAGTAACCCCTCTTTTAGAAATAGGGGCGCGTTATATTACAACAATGTTGATAATGAATTCAAATATTTTGATGGTACGTTATGGAGAAGGATAGGAGGTGTAGGACAAATTAAGATGGTTACCAATTATAAATGCTCCCGCTCTGATAGAGTAGATGTATACGCAACCTGTCCCTCTGACTACAAACTGATAGGATGCGCTGGTGGTCCTGGTGATGTAGATGAAACTCAAGAAAGTGAACATATCATACCCGATTTTTCCAACAATCGATGTCATTTGAGAGTACTACAGCCAAGATGTTTCAGTAATGAAAGCGTTCAGATGGTTATTGCTATCTGCGCCAAAAAATACTAAGGAGGAAAAATATGAATAAGAAATTATTCTGGTATGTAATTATTCTCCCTTTGATTTATAAGGGATATATCGCTTATGGTTCAGAGATAAAAGAAAAATGGGGCACTATAGTAAATATAAAATCTATCTCTCACGGGGCAAATATTACTTTGGAGTGCATGAAATATCCAGAATTCCAACCTTATTATTTTGAATTCTTCGCATCCAATGATATAAAAAACCTGCAAGATATTCGAAAGGGTGACTTTATTAATGTATATTACACTGCAAAAAGGGGGAAACCTGTAGCTATAAAAATTGATATTGCTGACAGAAACTACACGAGCCAAGGAAGAAATCGCTCTACAGAAAATAGAAGAATCTGGCAAGAAATAGAAGAGATAAAAAGGAGACTAAATAAATTGGAAGAAAAGTGCTATAATTTTACAAAATAAGCCTGGCTTAAAATGTCAACTTAAAAGACGGGGAGTAACATCAACCTTAATACTCTCCTGATCTACAGAGACTACTTTCACAAAGAATAAATCCTGACTGTAAAATTCACAGGGCAATTTAATTCGGATATAATTAGTAGTTAGGGCCTGGCCCCTTTTCTCCATTATCGCCTCAAGAGTTTTTCCTACAAATCTTCTCTTCTCCTCAAGCCCAAGAATACTGGTTTCTTTTTCTAAAAATCTTCTCCTTTGCTTTACCTGCCAGGGATAGACCTGCTGGATAAACTTGCCTGAAGCCACAAAAGGACGTCTGCTATAGGTGAATATATGGGTCTTAAGAGGCCTTATTCTCTTTAAAAAATCTAAAGTATTTTTGAAGGGTGTTTCCTCTTCCAGGGGAAATCCTACAATGATATCTGTGGTAATACATATATCTTCTATTTTAGTTTTTACCCTTTCCACAAGTTCAAGATAATCCTTCTGGGTATAGGGCCGGTTCATCTTCTTTAGGATAAAATCATCACCGTTCTGAAAGGGAATATGTAGGTGCCTTGCTATGCGAGGATTTTGCGCAATAAAATCTATTAAAGCCTCACCTATATCCTTGGGTTCTATGGAAGAGAGTCTTATTCTGAAATTTCCTCCTAGTTTCAGAACATCATCCAGCAAATTTACAAGGCGGTATTCGCGATATAAATCTTTACCGTAATCTCCCAAACACACACCTGAAAGTACTACTTCTCTGTATCCATTACCTACAAGACATCTTACTTCTTCTAAGATTTCTTCCCTCTTCCTTGAACGGGACCTTCCCCGTAAATAAGGAATAATGCAGTAAGAACAGAAATTGTTACATCCGTCCTGAACTTTGACAAAACCGCGGGAATGCCCTTCAAAATAACTTATATATCTTTTTTTGAGAAAGGTTTTAGTAAGAAGTTCTACAATTTTGTTTTTGTGGTAATTTTCAAATAGTAAATCAGCACCCTCAACATTTTTGCGAAGGCCTACCATACAACCGCAGACTATTATCTTAGAAGAAGGCCTATTTTTACGAATCTTTCTTACAAGGTCTCTTACTTTATTCTCTGCCCGGGAAGTGACTGCGCAGGAATTAATGATGAAGACTTGAGGTTCATCTTTTTCCTGCCATCCTCCAACAATTAAATTCTCACGCAGAAGTTGGCTTTCATATTGATTGAGTTTGCAGCCAAAGGTAAAAATCTTAAAACTGTAATCGCTATCCATTTCTCAAAAAGAATAAAATAATAGCCAGAATAGTAATACAGGCGGTCTCAGTCCTAAGAATATTAAATCCCTTTAAGGAAACTATTTCTATTTTCTGCTCCACAGCAAAATCTAACTCTTCTTGAGAAAATCCTGCCTCTGGGCCTATAAATATACTTATATCTGATGTATTTCTTAGAAGGGGCAATACCTCTTTTAAATCTCTTCCCCTGTCCTTATCAAAAACCAGAACAGGAGAATTCTGCTTTGCCTCTTTTAAGGCAGGCTTAAAATCCATAATATCTCTAATTTGGGGCAGAAACAGACCCTGAGATTGCTCCAGGGCTTCACAAGAAATTTTCCTCAATCTCTCCAAAAAATGGCCTGAAGAGGGAATTTTTTGTTGATAACGGCAAATGACAGGGGTGATGCTTGAAACCCCTAATTCTGTTCCCTTTTCTACGATTAACTCAAACTTATTCCTCTTAGGAACAGCACAGAAAAGATGAGTGTTTAAACGCTTCTCTTCTTTACCGAGTAGGGTCTTAATTTCTATCTTCAAGGTTCTCTTCCTTTTGTCTGCCTCAACAACCTGTGCCAAAAAACTTGAACCTTGCCCGTCAAGAACTCCTATAAAATCATTTTCCTTAAGTCTTAACACATCTTTAAAATAATGGTATTGTTCCTTTAAGAGGAAAACTCTTCCTTTTGAAACTTCAGGAAGGTATATGTAGTAACGGGGTTTACTCAAAGTCCTCTTCTGAAAAAACCTCTGCACTGAAGACGTAAATCTGGGTATCTTTCTCTTTCCAGCAACCAGGATTTAAACCCGCCTTAAGGCAGGTGTGGTCTAAGAAAGTATTTCTGTCCCAATTATATTCTGTGGCTACCTGAGGAAGGAGCAGGCCTGAATACCAACCCTTTCTAATCATCAACCCGTGTTTTCCCACCTCAATCTCATCAACGCTGTTTATCTTTTTAAAGGGGGTAAGTACAGAAATTTCGATGGTCAAATCCTTTAATTCTTCCTTTCTCAGAGGAGCAAAACGAGGGTCTCTGAAGGCTGCCTCGCAAGCCATCAGGGCCACTGCCCTGTATAAAGGGGTATCAGCCACAATCCTGCCAATACATCCCCGAAGATTTCCCCTCCTTTTTAGAGTGACAAATGCTCCCCGGGGTTCTTTCAAAGCAGGGTCTTTAACCTCAACATCAAGAAGGGGTCTTCCTTCCTTAAAATAATTTTTAATGCTGTTTCTTGCCAATTCCAGAAGAAATCTTCTCTGTTCCTGGTTATACTGCATAGTCCCTCCTTTTACAAACCCTTGCGCCTTTAGAAAACCTCCTATAAATATTATCCCTGCAAAAATAATAAATGCCCTTTTCATCTTTTCTTTACAAAACAAAAAGCACTATATCCTACAACTTGAGCAAAATTTCCTGAAGTATCTCCAGAATTAAGATATTTAAGAAATACTGCCTGGGCACCTTTATCTTTGGCATAAATGAGAAGGCAGGTTATAGGCTCAAACCCACAGGCTTCAATTTTTCTGGCAAGACAATCGTTGTAGAAATCTTGGTATGCCATCCTCTTTATATAATCTATGGTAGATAAATCTATATCTTTTGCCTCGGAGTAAGAATGATAATGGGACAAATCTGATGAGGCAACTACAAGAATATTCCTATTCTGGGACAATTCTTTAAGCAAGCGGGCAAATTCTTCTATATCCTCTAAAGACATATACCCGAAAACCACAGGAACTATCTTGAAATCTTTCAAAGTCTTCTGCAGGAAGGGAATTTCTACCTCTACCGAATGCTCTTTTAAAAAAGCCTGTCTGTAAAAATGTGCTTGAGGGAAATTATCTAAAATAAAAGATGCGGCTTCTTCGTCTACAGGAACATTCCCTAGAGGCGTCTGGAAGAAACCATCTTTCCACACAGATACCCCCCTGAAGGAGGCATGATGGCTTGGCCCCATAACAATTACTGTTTGATAATTTCTGCCTCTAAGGGGCTTAAAAGCATAGCCTGCAACCTTTCCGCTGTAGATATACCCCGCATGAGGAGCAATAACTCCAATAATATCGCCTTTAATCTCTGGAACCTCTGCTTCTCTTATAAAGGTCTCTACCACGTTGGACAACTTTTCTCTGGAGGCAGGATAAAACATTCCTGCCACTGCTGGTTGTTTAACCGCGCGCTGAGAAAATCCTTGGGTGTTTACACCAACCACCATAAAAATCACCGTAATGCCCCCACAAACTGTACAAATAGACCGTGTCATTTTGTTTAGTTTGTTTTCAATAAATAATATACTCCATTTTTAGACATCCCCAGGCGCTTGCTTATTTCTTTTATATCATAACCCCTCTTTAACATCTGTCCAACAAGAAATCTCTTAGCTCTCCTTTCCTGAATATTCTTTGCGTATTTTTTTACCCTAAATTTCTTTATCATCTCTTCTAAATCTAACTCCTCCCGGGGTCTCCTATGGTGTACGAAGGCAATAAATCCTCTCATAAATTCTCTGAGAGCCGCTGTTCTGCTTTTAGAAAACGAAGGAAATTTTATATTCAAAGACTCTTTAATTAAATTCTGATATTCTTTTCTGGCAGTCTCCAAATCGCTATCAAGAATTTCTAAAACCGGCGCAGGGTCTAAGAAACTGCGCTTAGAAGAAATAAACAATTTATAAGAAGACCATCTATATCCTGCTGGGTCTTTTACTATCCCTGCTGATACAGGATTGAGATGGATATATATAGAGGAGGCTAAAAGGTAGTTATCGCTTAAACACATAGAAGCATAATATCTTCCTTGAAATAGGGGCCCTTTCCTTGCATACTTGTTGTTAAATCTGAAAGCATATTTGCCAAAGATAAATT
>CAYNIO010000062.1:0-2304 GCA_964397495.1 uncultured Planctomycetia bacterium | reverse complement strand
CCTTTCCTTGCATACTTGTTGTTAAATCTGAAAGCATATTTGCCAAAGATAAATTTCATAGCCTCGGAAAGATTAGTTTGAGTTAATCCTACAAGAAAATGGACATGGTTAGACATAAGAATTAAGGAAAGGAATCTGAGTCCAAACCTCCTGGTGCTTTCTTTAAGGATATGCAACATAAAAAGAAAATCTTCCGCTTCCAGAAAAAGGTCTTCTTTACTCACTGCGTGTTGAACTATATGATAAATCCCTCTGGGCTTTACAATCCTATGCCTCCTACTAAAAAATTTTTCAATCTTATCAAAATCTATATCTGTCATTTCTCGCCTTACACAAACTGTACAAAATGACCGTGTCTATTTGTACAGTTTGGAGCTGGCCGGATTTGAACCGGCGACTTCCTCGTTGCGAACGAGGCGCTCTCCCCCTGAGCTACAGCCCCAATCAACCTGCACATATCTCAGAACTCTCCATCTTTATCTTTAAAGAACATTACCGCTGCAATAATAAATATAGACAAATCTATATATAAAACAAACCTGGAAATATTTCAATGATAAAAATATAACTGCAAACATTATAGAAGATAATCAGAAAACATGCAAACTGTACAAAATGACCGTGTCTATTTGTACAGTTTAGGAGAGAGGGGTGTTAGTAGAAACCTGAGTGGTTAACTCTACTTGGGGGTTGGTTATTGGATCAGGAGGTTGGTTGGGGTCTTGCCTTAAACGAACAGTAATCTGAAAGCGATATCTTAACGAAATGTCAGGAGTTACTACCAATCCCCATGACGATGGAGGCTGATTAAAGTCTGTGCTCAAGGCTTGTGAGGTTAACACCTCTCCTCCAGAAGTAGGAGGGTTATCAGGGGTTTGACCGTTTTGATAGAAAATTATTTGTGTACCTACATGCCTGTAACCCACAAAAGAATCACTATCATTGGGTATACCATCTCCATCATCTATTCTTACCAGGAATCCCCGACCATCATCATATGGTATTAAAGCCTCTTGACTTACATCACCTATGGCCTGCTTTACCTGTTTAACAATCTGCTCCAGAACCAAACTTGCCTCCTGGGTAAGTAAAATTTTCTGATTGAGAGAGGAATATCTTGACCTTACAAATAATTCTACAGAAATAGGAAAGACCATAATAAGCCCCATTAAACTCAGGGCAATAATTAATTCTGTTAAAGTAAGGGCCTTTACTCTTGCCACTGGACAGTTAAATCTACTCTTGCCAGCCTATTGCTGGCTATATACTGCACATTGTACTGGGCAGTATAATTAATGTCATCCACTATAAAAGAACCTCCGCTGATATTTTGACCCTGTCTTAACCCATTACTTGATGTATTCCAGGTATCCTGCCTTACTTCCTGATATAAACCCTCTAAAACTTGACGGGCAACATTTATAGCCTGCAGACGATACAGAGACCTTCTGTTGAGGCGCTGAATAGACAAAGCCACACTCAGGAAACTGGCAACAATTAAAGTTAAAATAAGAGAACCTACTATGATCTCTACCAGGGTGAAGGCGTTTTTCCTTAAGAAAAAATTACTCTCCACAGATATTTCCTTTTCCACAGGGACATTGAGCATTTTGTGCCGGAGTACAATTATAAGTAATATTCCCATTGGCATCGCGCCTCATACTAATCGTCCTTCCCCAATTATTTCCTCCACCCTGGCGGGTAAGATTAACACTTATTGTATTAGAATTTACTCTTAAACGACTTATCGACCAATTGGGAGTGTTTATTTCTGTATGCAACTGTTGATTTACATCATTCCAATTATTAAGATTCGTCAAACGAACCCCTGGATTCTCCAACATATATTGCCTGGAAGCAGACACAAGGAGCCTCAAAATGCTTAAACCTTCCCTGTCAATAGCCTGCTCCCTAGTCCTGGTATAATTGGGGATGGCAATGGCTACAAGGATACCAACAATTACAATTACTACCATCACCTCTACCAGACTGAAAGCAGATTTGACCCTCATCATCTAAAGCCCTGGACCCTCAGTATTATCTACATAATGTAGCGTCCCGTCTCGCCTAATGGCTATCTTGTAATTACGCATTTCTATAGGTCCATTTTGCCTCTGGACTTCAGCAATATCGCTGTTAGGATTAGGAGCGGAGATTAACCGGCTAATTCTGAAATAACGCAAACCCTCAAATTCTACTCCCAAATCTTGGAGTGCCCCAGTACAACTATTATTACAGGTAATCCACGCACCAGTCTCCTGGAAATACCTCAACTGGGCATCTCTTAAAACACCCAACACCCTT
>CAYNIO010000061.1:0-7483 GCA_964397495.1 uncultured Planctomycetia bacterium | reverse complement strand
GCGGCAGGAAAGTCTCTCTTCAAAGAGTTTTTCCTGCTTCTGCGTTAAAAGAATATCTTTCTCTCTTTTGAACCAATCTTCAAAATGAGCCTGGGCCTCTTTGGCGATCTCCTCGATGATTTTGTCCCTCTTTAGATGAGCCTCTTTAAGAAGGCGTTCCCTCTCTAATTGTTTTTCCTGTTTTAACTTTTCGAATGCTGCTTGAAAATCCCTCATAGTTTTATACCCAGGAGTAAAAGTAGCGAGGTAATCAGCCCCAAAACTGCGTAAAACTCTACAAATACTGCCAAGACCATAGGCTTTACAAATTCACCCTCTTTCTTAGCAACCATATAGACCCCAGTAGTGCAGACCTTGCCCTGGTAGATAGCAGAAAACAATCCTGCCAGAGCCACAGGGAGGCAGGCTAAAAATATACTCCAGCCTTGATAGAAATTTACTGGGCTTATCTTTCCTCCCAGAAGACCCAACTTTAAGATGAGGTTGATGCCGATAACAAAACCATAAATCCCCTGAGTTCCCGGAAGAGCAGTAAGTAAAAGGAGGGGGACAAAATTCTCAGGTTTTTCAGACATCACCCCATTGGAAGCCTGGGCAGCCATACCTACGCCGATAGATGAGCCTATCCCTGAAAGAATGACTGCCAACGTGCCCCCTAAAATAGCAATGACAAAACCCCATTCCATCTTAATCACCTCCTACTCTCTACCAGAGAAAATCTGGTTTTAAATCTCAAAGGCTCAAAGAATCTTCCTCCCAACTGGTAAAATTTAGAAAAGAATTCTACAAACTGCAATCTTGCAGAATGTATAAAACCGCTCATAAGATTTATGAGGATATTGAAAATATGGCCTCCTACCAGAATTAAACCTGCTACAATTATGCCTACCCCGGGGATATGAAAGGCCAACCTTGCCAATATATTCACCACCATAGCAATCATTCCTGTAGCCATACCCAGAGCCAAAAGACGCGAATAAGAAAGGATATCGGAAAAATACCGGGTTATGCCGTAAAGTTCATAAAGCCCTTTGAGAACCCTTAAGAAAATATTCTTGCGGGAAGAAGAAAAAAATAACACTCCTGCCACAAAGATAAAAATCAAGATTTTCAAGAATGCAATTTTAAAAATAAAGAATAAGGGAAGCGTTGTAAGAAGCCCTATCCAACTTAGACCGGACACAGCAATCTGGGGCCTTTTGTTTTTAAGATCTATGTAGACCTTAAGAACCAATCCCAGAATTATCTGCAAAAATCCCAGGAATAAAGAGAATAATAGGAATTGAAAAGGGGATTTCACTATATCCATCACCTTAAAGGGAAGGTTAAGGCCCAAGAAACTCCCCAAGAAAAGTCCTACCACACTGGTAGACAAGCCAAGATACATAAGCAACTTCAAAAATCTTTTTGCGCCCTCGGTCCACTTTCTCCTAAGAAGGAAAAAACTTACCAGAGAAAGGACCAAACCATAACCAGCATCAGATATACACATTCCCACAAAGAGGAAGAAAAAGGGAGCCAGGAATATAGTACAATCTACAGTAGAAGGATGAGGTGCTCCATACATATCTACAATAACCTGGAAAGGTTCAATATACTTAGGGTTCCTTAAACAGACAGGGCCTTTATTAGAAGGGGGTTCAATCTTAAAAAAAACTCTGGAAGATAAATTCTGCATAAGCGTGGTAAATTTAGAAGTGTGCTTCTGCAAAATCCAACCCTCAACAATAAAGAACCTCGATGTTTGGGGAAGAGACTCCTCTACAAAAGAGAGGAAACTTTTGTTTAAAAGATAATCATAAAAGACTTGAAGCCGGTACTTATATCCCAGAAAAGTTTTTATCTGAGAAGTTGCCCTCTCTATCTTCTTCTGCAAATCCTCAAGTTGCCGTTCCAACTTCTCAAGGATTTGAGGAATGGAGTATTGGGGATAACTGTGCAGGATCTGCTGAGGCAATTTTTTTAAAATTAAACCCTGGCTTTTAAGCAACTGTGAGATCGAAGCAAGCAAAGAAGGCTCTACCCATAGGCACAGAATCTCTTTTTTGCCAGAATATGCGATTTTAAATGTGAAGAAATCTTTTTCCTTCAAAATCTCTCCCAGGCGCGCCTCTATCTGGGGGGTGGATTCCAGAAATAGAGGGGCGTAGAATCTTAAAGATTGCAAATCCTTCAAGGAGGCCTCAAACCACGTAAAACCCTGGAGGGTCTGGATGTCCTTGTTTATTTTATTTAGCCGGGAAAGCAAATCCTCTTTCTGAGCATAAAGTTCTAAAATTTTCTCTATCACAGGTTTTAAGTCTGTAAAGTCTTGGGCTTTAAACTCCTCCTTGCTTAAAAATACCCTTTCAGGCACCACTCCTGAAAACACAGATCTTCCTTGATAGGAAGAGAGAATATCCAGGGCTTTTTTTACCTCTTTAAGCTGAGACTCTTCCTGCAGGGAGAGTTCTTTCAGATAAATACTGTCTATATGAATAATCTCCTCTTCCTGAAGTTTCTCAAGGAGACCTGGGCATTCTTCCTTAAAGCCTAAAATCCTTACCTTACAAACCTTCTCTATAGCCATGGTCTTTTATCCTCGAGATAAGGAATTGACAGATGTTTTTTACTGTCTGGGACGCCTGGGATTCCATATATCTTATGATTTCTTGGGTGTTTCTCTCTATTTCCTCAATTTCTCTGCGAGTTTGTTCCTCTATCTGGGATTTTAAGGTGCGTAGTTTCTGCTCGTATTTTGCTCTGGTGCTTTTAAATATGTTTTCTCTCTCTTGGTATCCAGACTCTATGATATCGTGGGACTCCTGTTGGGCTTGAGAAATAATGGTCTCTATTTCTCTTTCTTTCTCCTTTACCTTTTCTAAAAAATCTTTAAGGTTTGGGTTCACTGCAACTGAGAATTTATTTTGCTTATAACCTTGAGGGGGTCTTTACTTTCCAAAATCGGCCTCCCCACAACCACAAAGTCTGCTACATCCTTTACCTGGAAAGGGGCAACGACCCTCTTCTGGTCATCCCCTGAAGGTCCTAATCTTATACCCGGGCAGGCAATCTTAAAATCCTTCCCCATCTCTCTCCTTACTAAAGGTGCCTCCCTCCCCGAGAGTATAACCCCATCAAGGCCTACCTCTTTTGCTTTACGGCAAAGACTTAAAACCTGTTTTATCAGAGGAGATTTTCCTGGGACGCTGGTTAACACGCTTACCCCTAAAAACAGAGGGATTTTAAGTCTTCTCTTTTTTGCCTGAGTGCGTATCTCGTCCAAGGTCATCTTTAAGTTTTCTTTATTCTGAAAGAGATGAAAATCTACTATGTCTATGCCTTCCTCCATAAGCTTAAGGCAGGAACGAACCATAGTATGGGGTATATCAAAGAATTTGAGGTCTAAAAATATCTTCTTTTTTCTCTTCTTTACAGACCTTAAGGCCCAAGGCCCCAAGGAAACGAAAGGCACAAAACCTATCTTATAAAAGGAAACGACCCTGCAAGTCAGGTCCAACCATCTTTCAAATTCTCTTTTCTTTTGCACATCCAGAGAAAATATTAACTTACATCTTGGCATATCTTTCTAAGTCCTCAAGTATCTTCAAAGGGGTTCTAAAATCTTTAAGAACAGCTGTCCCCACCTGAACAGCCTCAGCCCCACAGCACAAAAATTCCAACACATCTTTATAACTGATTATACCTCCGCACCCGATTACAGGAATTTTGACCTTGTGGGAAACCTCATAGACACATTTTAGGGCCAAAGGCTTAATACAAGGTCCGCTCAATCCTCCAAATATATTTCCTAAAATAGGTGTGCATCTCTTAAAATCACAGACCATCGCAGGCAAAGTATTAATGAGGGTTAAAGCATCTATGCCCGCATCCTGGGCGCTGAGAGCCACGTCTAAAATCTGAGGACAGTAGGAAAGTTTAGCAATTAAAGTCTTTTTAGTCAATTTCCTCAATTTCGATATTAATTTAAAAACTCTGGAAGGGTGATAAGCAAGAATCTCCTTTTTAATATTAGGGCAGGAAAGATTGAGCTCTATTCCAGAGATATATTTTTCCTGCAAATTCTCTACGAGTGCCTGCCACTCTCTTATGTTATACGCATACACGCTTACAAAAACCTTGGTCTTGAGGGAAGAAAGAAACTGGCCGTATCTTTCTTTAAATGCCTTTAATCCTGGGTTCTCCAGGCCTACAGAGTTTACAACCCCCCAGCCCAGGTCATAAATACGCGGATGAGGGTTTCCTGAACGGGGGTTTAATGTTATGGTTTTGGTAACGACGCCCCCCAGTTTATTTATATCCAAAAAACCAGAAACTTCCTGGGCATATCCCAAAGTCCCTGAAGCGCAGATTATAGGATTTTTAAGTTCGAGATTCTTTATCTTTACTTCTAACCTCATCTTCCAAGAAACATCTTCAATCCTACAAATACCAAGAATGCCCCAAATATCTTCTTAAGAAGGGGGTCGGAAATCTTATGGACAAAATTTGCCCCCACCAAAGCGCCCAGAAAAAAACCTAAACATACCCACACAGCAATCTTAAGATTAACGTTCCCTTCATAATAATACCTTAAGGCAGCCAACAGACCTATAGGAGGCACCATTAAGGCCAGGGTCGTTCCCTGAGCCTGGTGTTGGTTTAAACCCAGAAGATACACAAAGGCAGGGATAAGAATTGTCCCCCCGCCTATTCCCAAAAAACCGCTACAGATTCCTGCTACTGCCCCTAAAATCAGATAAAAAATAATCATCTCAAGCCCCCTTCTAAAAACTTGGCTCGATACATAATGTCCTGTATCTGAAACTGCCTTTAAGCCCTCCCTTGATAAAATAAAGATTGGTAAGATACTTCATCTTGGCAAATTCTCTCCACTTATCATAAGGCTCAATATGAAATGCGGAGCGGAAAAATTTAAAGGAGAAGACCAGTGCAAGCAACAACGATACCCACGCTGAAATCCTCCATCCCCAAGAAAGCGGAAATATCCACTGCATCACAAAACTTAATAGAAATAGAATGCCGAAGATATGCATAAGATGGAAATTACCGATATAGATAAATCCTCTTATAAAAGAAGGCATCTTCAATATGGGGTGATGGGGATATTTACCTATAAATTGAAATACTATCTCTAAGAAATTTCTGGAATGAGTCCTCAACAAAGGGGGATGGGCCTGGGCATAAGTCCTCCAGACTTTAAGCAGGGCCCTCAAGTCTGCGCGGTGCATATGCTTAACATAGGCCTGAGGAAGAAAGTAAAATTTCCAACCTCCTTTCCTCCTAACCCTTAAGCCAAAATCTATATCCTCTCCTGTGGGCAGATCCCAAAATCTTCTCTCTGCGTCCTCAACCGCCTCTCTCCTGTAAGCAACGTTGGCAGTAACAAAGAAATAAGCGCGGTGTCCGCAGACCTCTGTGGGAGAAAAATCCTTAAGGTCTGGGTAATAACCTTCTTGTAAGTTGCCATATCTCCAGGAGACCCTATTAAACCCAAAAGCCTCACAGAAAATCTCTACTAAGTTATTTGGGTCTACCCTCAGGGTATAAATCTCCCCTCCCACTGCCCCTATCTGGGAATCACGACCAAACACCTCAAGCATCTTGTAAATCCAGTCCTTCACAGGAGCGCAATCTCCATCAGTAAAAAATACAAAATCTCCTTTAGCCTCTTTTAAGGCTTGGGTACGGGCAAATCCAGGGGAAGGACAATTAGGAATCTCAATGAGTCTTATGTAAGGGTGTTGCTTTTGATATTCCTTAATAATTTCTACAGTACGGTCGCTGCTTCCTCCATCAGCAAGGATTATCTCCCATTTATCGCGGGGGTAATCGACATTCATCAGATACTCAAACATTGTAGATAGTGTACGCTCCATATTTCTTACCGGCACGATAATGCTTATGAAAGGTAATTCTTTATGCATCAAAAACCTCCTTATTGGATTATACTAACTCTTTAAGATTAAATACAGGACCGTCTTTACATATCTTTCTCAAACCATTTTTGGTAAAGATGGTGCAGGCTGAACATATCCCTATCCCACACCCCATAAAACTTTCTAAACTGACCTCTATATCTATACCTTTGTCTTTAAAACTCTTTAATGATTCTATCATGCCCGCAGGCCCACAGGCATAGATTTTGGCAGAAGATATAGAATTTCTTCTTAAATGATCGTCTAACAGAGAAACCACATCCCCCTTAAAACCCAAAGACCCGTCCTCTGTAGAAACAAAAACTTTAAACCCCAATTTTCTAAACTCTTGCCTTAGAAGAACTTGAGACCTGGTTCTTGCACCTAAAAGCAGGGTTTTAGGAAGAGCGATTTTAAGTTTCTGGGCAAGGAAATAAAGGGGGGCAACTCCTATGCCTCCACCTACAAGAATTATCTCTTCTAAACTGTGCTTGGCGTTGACCAAATTAAAGCCTTTTCCCAAGGGACCTAGAACTCTTAATATCTGGCCAATCTTTTTCTGGGAAAGAACTCTTGTGGCCTGCCCTCTCACCTTAAACAGAATGTACACCCTGTGTCTCTCTACCCTGTGGATACTGAAAGGCCTGTTCAAGGAAAACTGGGGACCGATATCTATTTGAAGAAAATTTCCTGGGCCTGATGTTTTGCTCAAATATCTTGACTTAAATCCCAAAAGAAAAATTCCTGGGGCAACTCTTTGTAAACATGAAATTTTAACCTTAACTTCCTTCATCCTATTCTCTTATTCGTACGAATAGGAGAATTAGACTCCAAGGTCTAACAATCTCTTCACCAGTGTCTCCTTGTCCTTATCTATACTGTAAAACACCCACAGACTCTTCTGAGATTTACTGAGTAATCCTGCCTTTTCCAAAACACTCAGGTGTTTTGAGGTACTCTTAAAGGAGAGGTTTATATTCTGAGCGATTTCAGAAACAGGAAGTTTTTTCTCCTCCAAGAGAATTTTGAGAATCTTGAGGCGCCGATAATTTGCCAAGGCCTTAAAAAGGGTCTCTTTTTTACGCAAATCCTTCATAACAAAAGATTTTACTCTATATACCACAGATAATACCAAAAGTAAACATTTATTATTCTCTTATTCGTGCGAATGGGAGAATGATATTATTTCTGGCAGCGGGGGCAAAAATAAGTACCCCTTCCTCCTAAGTCTATCCTCTTAACAGGTTCGCCACAAACCAGGCATTTTTGATTCTCCCTTCCATAGACCTTAAGGCGGGATTCCATCCTCCCCTCTCTTCCTTCAATATCCCTGTAGGTGTCTACTGATGAACCGCGATATTTTATAGCCTCCTTTAATACCTCCTTAACTGCCTGGTATAAAGACTGCGCCTCTTTGTCCTTAAGAGAACTGGCTGGTCTTTTAGGGTGAATCTTTGCCCGGAATAAGGCTTCTGCGGCGTAGATATTGCCTACGCCGGCAATAATTTTTTGGTCCATCAACAAAACCTTTATAGGTTTTTTTCTAGCCTCAAGAAACTTTTTGA
>CAYNIO010000060.1:0-7503 GCA_964397495.1 uncultured Planctomycetia bacterium | reverse complement strand
TATCCTTAAGCCGCGGGGCATCAATATTCTCCTGAATTTAACCAGTATAGCAGTTTAGAGGCGGGTTTTCAAGTTTTCCAGGCTCTATGCCTGTGCTATTTTATGGATATAACTTTAACTTTAAATTCCAGTGTTTTTCCTGCCAGAGGATGGTTAAAGTCTAAAACTACATTATCCTTCTTGACCTCTGCTATCCTTACCGGTATAGTGTTGCCGTCAGGGGTATGCACCCCAAGGACCATTCCCACCTTAGGTTCAACATCTTTAGGAAGGCTTGATTTAGGTATTTCCTTGAAAGCCTGGGGATTTATTTGCCCGTAGGCTTCTTGTGGAGGCACAGTTATAGTTTTCTCTTCTCCTATATGCATGCCTTTCATGCCCTCAGCCAGGCCAGGTATAATCTTTCCTTCCCCATAAGTATACTCAAAGGGTCCTTTGTCTTTTGAACTGTCAACGATTTCTCCGTCTACGGTAAGCGTGTAATCAAAAGATACCTTTCTTCCTTTTTCTACTACCATGGTTTTTTCTCCTTTCGCTATAGCAGGGTTGGTTATGCCCACCAAAATCAATAAACTTGTGCATACCAAATTAAACTTCATATTGTTCCTCCTTTCATAAGCAGGTTAAGGGCATTTTACCCCTTTAAAATTCATTGTCAAAAAGTCTAAGAGCCTAATTGGACAGCCGCCATCCCCCTTACCGAATTGCATATGAATATCTTGTCTGCTTTGACAAGGTCTTCATAGAATAATATTTTTTCGGCTGCCTTGAGAGATTCCCCTTTCAAGATTTTTCTTCTGTAAATTCCGTCTAAGAGCCCGCATTTTAAAGGCGGGGTAAAATACATATTGTCTTTCATTACAAAGATGTTAGAGATTGAGCCTTCGGTTATTTCCCCTCTGTTATTCGTAAAGATAACTTCGGCAAACCCTTTATTTACGGCTTCTTTGTATTGGGAGTTATAAGTATATCTGTGAGTGGTTTTGTGATAAAGAAAGATATCCTTGGGGTCTGTTTTTATCGTGGAGAGCATTATTTTTCTATTATTTCCAACAATGGTGTTTTTCAACCTTTCCCCTTCCAGTTCAATTTCTCCTTTCCTGGAAAGAAGTAGCCTCACCTTGTAAGGGTGCCTGCAGGAGAGTTTCTTCTCAAAATCAAAGAGGCCCTTTTTAATTTTTGCTATATCAAAATAAAAATCAAAATACTTCGCAGAATTTTGCATTCTTTTCAAGTGCTCTTCCAGAAACAAGTAGTGTTTTTTCCAGAGTATGCTTTCCAACAATCTAAAATCTTTCTGCTTCTTTATAAGGAAATTCGCTTTTAGCCTGCACTCTTCGTATTCCCTGCAGGGCTGAGAGTTTATAAGTATTCCGCCCCCCACCCCCAATTCTCCTGCGCCATTTTTTATAGAGATTGTTCTTATGGGGACATTAAATACAGCAGATTTATACCTGGGGGAAGGGAAGATTATGCCTATGCCTCCGCAGTAAACCTTACGGGGGCAGTCTTCCATTTCCTTTATTATTTCCATAGTCCTGATTTTAGGGGCGCCTGTGATAGAAGCGCAAGGAAAAATACTTCTTAATATATCTAAATATGATATTTTTTCCCTTAAAATTCCTTTTACGGTAGAGGTCATCTGAAAGAGTGTTTTGTATTTTTCTATTTCGAATAGTTTTGAAACTTCTACCGAGCCGTTTCTGCAAATTCTTCCCAAGTCGTTCCTTACCATATCCACAATCATAAGATTTTCTGCCTTATTCTTCTCGCTTCTTAAAAGAGAGCTCTTCTTCTTTGCGTCTTCCAGAATATCTTTGCCTCTTTTAATCGTCCCCTTCATAGGTTTGCATAGGATATTGTTGTTTTCTATCTTAAAGAAAAGTTCTGGAGAGAAGGTAAGTATATATTCGTCTTTAAATTTAAGAAAGCCCGTATAGGGCGTAGGCTGGGCTTTTTTTAATCTTTGGTATAAAGAAAATACACAGCCTTTATGTTTAAAGAAATATCTTAAAGTGTAATTTACCTGGTAGGTTTGGCCTTCTTTGAGATAATTCTTTATAGACCTGATTTTTCTAAGGTATTGGGGGAGATTTTCGGTTAGAGATAAATTTTTTATAAGCGTTCTCCTTCTTCTGCCGGGATGCTTACCCCATAATTCTTGCGGGGAGTTTTCTATCTTTCCTGTAAGGTGGTTGAAGACCGCGCTTTTAGAAAATACCCCCATCCTTACAAGATGAAAGGGGTAATGCAAGTCGTAATTGCATTTGCCTGCTTCCTGGAAAAAAAATCCAGCCTCATAACTTATATATCCGGCAAGATAGTAATCGCGGGATAATTTCTCTATTTGAGAGAATATGTTATTTAAAGAACTTATTTTCTTGCATTCTAAGATAAGCAGAGGGTCAAAGAAGATATAACTTTTATAAGAATTCTCGTCAATCAGGGAACTTTCAAAAAGCAGAAAACAATCCTGGGAGTTTATGAAATCATGATTTAAAGGAGGGAGTTCAAGAGTGGGCAATGATGAATTTTTTAACTTCTTCTTTGTTGTTTTCAAGGATATAATTTTTTTTCTCTCTGTTTTTTAAGGACTCAATTTTTGCGGATTTACTTGCAGGGACCCCTGCCTTTTCTGCCACTTCAGGAAATTTAGCAGGATGGGCTGTAGCCAGGCATACCTTTTTAGCGGTATCTCCTATTTTTAACCCTGCCCTTACACCGCAACTTGTATGGGGGCATAACAGGTATTTGTGTTTTTTGTAGATTTCTTTTATTATCTGCAAAGATTCTCGTTGATTCACAGAGTAAGAGACGAAATCTCCCTGGATGCGGGCGATATCTTCTTTAGAGAACTTTATCTTTTTATTTTTCTTAAACTCTTCCATTTTTTCTTTGAGCACAAAGGGATTTTCTTCATACAGATAATAAAGATACCTTTCCAAATTGCTCGGTACCTGAATATCCATAGCAGGGCTTAAAGTCCTTATTACATTTTTTATGCTGTAGTCCCCTTCGTTTATAAGCCTCGTTAAGATATCATTTTCGTTAGTTGCCAAAATAAGCCTTTTTATAGGAAGGCCCATCCTTCTGGCTAAGTATCCAGCGAATATGTTGCCGAAATTTCCTGTGGGGACACTGAAGTATAGTTCTTCTTGTATTTTGAAATAAGCATAAAAGTAATAAACTATCTGCGCTAAAATTCTTGCCCAGTTTATAGAATTTACTGCACCCAGATGGTAGTTGTGTTTAAATTCTAAGTCCGAGAATAATTCTTTGACTATCCTCTGGCAGTCATCGAAATTTCCCTTGATGGCTAAGGGGAAGACATTTTCTTCTTCTATTGCAGTCATCTGCAGTTCCTGCAGTTCGCTTATCCTCCTGTAAGGGTAAAGCATGAACACTTTGATATTCTTCTTGCCCTTAAGGGCATAGATAGCCGCACTCCCGGTATCTCCAGAGGTTGCTCCTAAAACATTCATATGGGTTTTGTGTTCCTCAAGTATATACTCAAAAAGGTTTCCCAAAAACTGCAGGGCAATATCTTTGAAGGAAAGGCTGGGCCCGTAAAATAACTCTAATATATATACTTCCTTTAATTTTATCAAATTTACAATCTCAGGGATGTCAAAGTTCTCATAACTTTTCTGAATTAGTTTTCTTAGAGTTCCTTCCTCTATATCGTCTGCGAATTGTAAAAATATTCTAAGGGCTAGTTCTCTGTAGGGTAAACTTTTTAAAGAGTGAATATCTATGTTGGGGATGTTTGAAGGGATTATCAGGCCTGAGTCAGAAGCCAGGCCCATAAGTACTGCTTCTTTGAAACCCAGATTGTTTATGCCTCCCCTTGTGCTTTTGTATTTCATTCCCAGAAAGACTCTCCTATTTTCCTAAAATAGTATCTCATAAACCCTTCAGGGTTTACCTCTACATCAGAAATTTCCACTCCTACCAGGAAGCCTTTCTCGTCACTTATATACTCGCACCAAACCACACTGCATCTTAACACTGAAGGTTGCATCTGGTCGGGGATAAAATAGTATATTTTTAAACTCTGGCCCCTTCTGAATTCCTGAGGAGAGAAAAAGCAAATTCCTAAGGGGTTTATATTTCTGGCTTCAGCGCTTATCTTGGCAGGTTCACCCAGAGGTTCAATCTCCAAGAAATCACTGGTATCGAACCTTAAAAATCTTCTTCTATTTTCCATACCCTCTCCTTTGTTATTTCTTTAAATACCTCTTCGCATACCCTCAAGGCATCTTGGCCGTATATTACCATTCTTATACGTTTAAGGCTTCTTAATTTGGGAATATTTTCCACAATTGTTCCTAAGCCAATTTTTAACCCTTCTTTTAAAGGATACCCAAATATTCCTGTAGATATAGCGCAGAAGGCTATAGATTTAAGGCCTTTGGTTTCGGCAACCTTAAGACAATTTTGGTAGCACTGTTTAAGTTTCTTATCGGGCTCTTCTTCCTGGTGATACACCGGGCCTAAGGTATGAATAATATAAGGGTTAGGAAGATTATAGCCAGCGGTGATTACTGCTTCTCCTGTCTTTATGGGGCTAAGTTTCCTGCATTCTTCATAAAGTTTTGGTCCTGCCGCCTGATGGATGGCACCTGCTACTCCTCCCCCTGGGGCAAGACGGGAATTGGCAGCATTTACCACTGCTTCAAACCCTTCTTGCTTAGTAATGTCGCCTTCTACGCACTCAATGATTATGCCTTCAATTTCTTTCTTCATTGCAAAACATTATACCATAGAAAATTTATTTTGAGGATGTGCTTTCCTGTTTTTTATAAAATCAGATAATAACCATAGAAATTAATAGTAAGTAGTATCTATTATAGATAATTAGTCCTGAAGCATTTCTTTTTTTGGTGATATGGGCGTAGGAAAGGTAGATATCACTATGTAGGTAGATATGACCATGGTGACAATTGTAGACAATTGTATAAACTGGAGGGCATTCTGAGAGAGCATCTGTGCTTGGAAGGCAACCAGCCCTACCAGAAACGTAAATTCGCTTGCCTGCCCCAGTCTTAAGGAGGCCTCTTTGTATATCTTGGGATTTTCTTTTTGCAGTTTGAAGATTTTTTTCAAAAACAGGGGCCTAAAGCCTATCAGCATCAGAGAGAAAAGTCCGGCAGGAACAGCTATTCCTTTTACTGATGAAGGCTGGATTAATGCCCCCAGTGAAAAAAAGAATAGGACCAGAAAGAAATCTCTCAAAGGCCTTAATTCTTCAGATATAAATTGAGAGAGGTTGAACCGGGCCAAGCTCACCCCTGCAATAAAAGCCCCTATTTCATAAGACAATCCTATACTGTGGGCAAGCCAGGATATTCCGAAACCCCACCCCAGAGAGATGACAAATATTGCCTCAAATATCTTTTCCACAGTTTTAAATATTTTTCTTAAAAAAAACTGCTCTAAGACCAAAGCGGCCCCAAACAATCCTATTAACTTGAGGATTACATATACGCTTTCTAAGAATATATTTTGAGGTCCGCCTTTACCTAAGCCGTAGATGAGAGAGATAACTACAATGGCTTGGATATCCTGCAAGATGAGGATTCCTATGCATACCTCCCCTATCCTCTTTTGATGCAATTTCACGGTGGGTAATAGTTTTACTACCAATATAGTGCTTGAGAACATAAAAGCCAGGCCTATAATTATGCTTTCTCCAGGCGAGAAATTCCACAGTTTTCCAAACGCCCAGGCAAGCATAAAGGAAAAAACGCTATTAAGGCCTGCCACCAGAAACGATTCCTTAAAAACCTTGAATAACTTCTGGGGATGAAGAACCAGGCCCGCCAAAAAAAGAAGCAGGGTTATGCCTATTTTGGATGAGGCTGCAAGAAATTCAGCATCTTTTATGAGTCCCAGGCCAGGCCCTATAACAAATCCACAAACTATATAGGCAATTATTACAGGCTGTTTGAAAAGCACTGCCAGAAAAGAAAACAATGCTGAGAAAACTATGAGTAGGTAAAGGTCTAAAAGAAAAGATTCCATTATTTTATTTTAGGGGCAATCTTCTGTGCCAGGAATTTTGCCAGTTTTCTGCTTTTCCAGTAGTAGGTGTGAGCCCTCAGAAAGAAAGCCAGGCGCGTAGTTTTTATTCTGACGTCATCTACAGGTATATTTTTGAAGTGGGGTTCGTCTAACCTTGCTATAGGGTCTTGAGGGTCAAGGATATTTATCCAGTTTTTTACATTAGAGGGCAAAGTCAACCGCGAGTCTACATAACCCATGGAAGAAATAAATAGACTCAGGGGTGAGCCCAAAGTGAAAAGGAACTCTACGGGAAAAGACTTATCCAGTTTCACTTTCTTAAAGCCAAAGATATAATCAAAGATAATAACCGTTCCCAGGGAATGGGAAATTATCACATTGATAGAATTCTCTATATTCTCTATGTTCTGAAATTGTTCGTCAACTCTTTTTAAGATTTCAAGTTTCCCCAGGTCTTTTTGTCCTTTGTCCTGGACATAATAGAGGATCTGCAGAATTAAAGAATCGACCTCGCTTAAGAATCGCCACCAAAAACCATTCCTGCCTTCAAGTTCAAACTGAAGTTGAAGGTATCTATTTACCAGGTCAGTTGTGATATCTGCCCAGAGGATTTCATATTGCTTTAGGCAGGAGAGTTTATTTTTTGTAGTTTCTGCAGGATACTTATTTTTGAGGAGGATGTTTATTTCCTTGAGGATGAGGTCAAAGAGAAGATTGCTATATCCTGTGGTCTGGGAACTTATACCATGGATAAATATAAGATTTACAGCAGGGGGCATAAACCTATTTATTTTCAGACAGGGAAGATTTTTTGAGATAGCGCAGGTATTCAGAATTAGTGGTGAGTATTACCGTAGTATTTTCGTCCACAGTATCCTTATAAGTCTGAAGGGTTTTGATAAAGGAGAAAAATTGGGGGTCTTTCCCGTAAGAGGAGGCATAAATCTGCGTAGCGCGTCCGTCAGCCTCTCCTTTTATTTTTTGAGATTTCTTATAAGCCTCTGAAAGAATCTTTTTCAATTCTTTCTGGGTTTTGCCTTCAATCTCTGCTCTTATTCCCCTTCCTTCCGAGCGATAGCGCTCTGCAGCGCGTTTGCGTTCAGCAATCATACGTTCATAAACTTTTCTCCTTACCTCCTCTACATAGTTTATTCTCTTTATGCGCACATCTATGAGCTCTATGCCATACTGGGGCATAAGTTCTTTGGCGCGTTTAAGTATCTCTTCCCTGATTTTTTCTCTGCCCAATTTCACCCTTTCCAGGACTCCTTCTTCAATAAATTCTTTTCCTTCCTGGAGAGAGTCGAGTTCATTTATTATGCGGTTGGAGCTTCTTACTATCTCGATGAGATTGTGCGAGGTTACACTGTCTCTTACTGCTGCATCGACAATATCGTCGAGTCGCGCCTGCCCTCCGGTTTCATCATACACAGATTGGTAAAATTTAAGCGGGTCGTTTATCCTCCAGCGGGCAGTGGC
>CAYNIO010000059.1:0-7664 GCA_964397495.1 uncultured Planctomycetia bacterium | reverse complement strand
CACAGAAAGCACAGAAATTATAAATATTATTATAAGCACCGTCACCAAGACCGCGCCTTTCATAAATTTACTTCCTCAAAGAAACTCTCCAGCCCCCCTCCTCCTGATGAAGGACAACATGGCCTTCCCTCGCCAACCATCCTACGCTCATAAGGACTAACTCTTTGGGCTTTTTGATCCTCTCAGCAATCTCGTTGATAAGCAGGTTTTCCTCCCTGTCAAGGATGTGCCATATCTCACCTGCCACTATTCCTATCTCTGTTATCATTCCTTACCTCCTTTTTCTTATTTATACTACCACAAAAAGGGCACTTTGAAAATATATTATTCCTGTCGAAGTAAACCAATCCACAGATTTCACAGTTCCAGAGAGTCTGGGGACCAATCTGGGAAAATATATTGGTGCGCTTTCGGGTGTAAAACCAGAATAAAGATATCGTAAATAAAAATAATGTAAGAAATAAGTTGCAGAATAAAGAGAGGGTCAACTTTATCATTTTACAATCCTTACAATTACCTCCTTAAAATAATCTTTCCCCTGCAAAGGAAACAGTCTCTTGCGCAATCTGCTTTCGAGTATTCTGTCCACAAAGGGGTTTCCAGTGGAAGATATCTTAGTTACAGTTTTTACGTAGCCATCCCTGGAAATAAATAAAAGAAATTTTGCCTGGCCAATGTAAGGCTGATAGAAATGGTAGTTTCGGGTATCAATGTATATATAGGATGGCTTCCTCTTTAAAAAAGATAAATCTACAGGATAAGGCTTCCACATAGAAAAATAACCTGTTCTCCTTGAAGGCAAGGGGCCTTCCAATGTCCTGTAAGGAAAGACAGGCCTCAACCATAAGTTAGAAAAGTCCCTTTTTGACTTAGCAAGGCTTGAAAAGTGATGACTGGAATCGAAGACGCTTATGCTTCTGCCCCAGAAGATACCCTCAACAAG
Source organism: uncultured Planctomycetia bacterium (assembly GCA_964397495.1). Classification (GTDB taxonomy): domain Bacteria; phylum Omnitrophota; class Gorgyraeia; order Duberdicusellales; family CBEUCJ01; genus CAYNIO01. The sequence goes on along the minus strand of CAYNIO010000059.1, from coordinate 6,721 downwards.
AGACAACCTCTTAGCTTGAGGCCTAATGTCTACAATGAAGAAAAACAATACGTGAAATCCTAAGGCTATTAACAAAAACAGCAAAAAATTTACTTTTGTGTCGCTATATGGATTTTTTCCACTCCTGTATCCCTGCATACATCCCACACCTTTACTATCGCTGATAACCGCGAATTCTTATCTGCCTTAATAAAAACACGCGAGGGCTTAATCTTTTTCAACAAATTCTTAAGGTCTTTTAAGGTTATAGGGTGAGCCTGATAATAAAGGGCCCCCTCTTCAGAAATTACCACTGTGAACCCTGCTGATTTCAAAAGTTTACTGGTGGCTGCCTTGGGCAGTTTCACAGGAAAACCCATCTGGATTACAAACTGGGAAGTGAGCATAAAGAAAATCAAGAGTAAAAACACTATATCTATAAGAGGGGTTATTTCAATCTGGCGCAACCCATGTTCAAACTGAATATTCCTTCTTACCTTTATCATAATCCCTCAGCCTCCCCAGAAATAACCTGCAACAATTCTGAAGACGTCCTTTCCATCTCCAAAGTATAGAAATTAACTTTATGAACAAAATAATTATAGGCTACATAAGTAGGTATAGCAACAATAAGCCCAGCAACAGTAGTAAGGAGTGCCTCCCATATCCCTCCCGCCAAGTCTGCAGGAGAGATGGAACCCAACTGAGAAACTTTCATCTCTATGCCCTGAAAGCAACGCACCAAACCCACTACCGTGCCCAACAATCCCAACAGCGGGCTTATGTGGGCAATGGTAGCCAGAAAAGAAAGATTCCTTTCCAATTTAGGAACTTCGTACAGAGAAGCCTCCTCCATAGATTCTTTTATCACATCCTTAGACTTACCGTATTGGGCAATGCCTGCCTTAAGAATCTGCGAAAGGGGCGTTGGCTTCCTGTCGCATTCCTCTAAAGCCTCCTTGACTCTATTTCTGCCCAAAAATTCCTTCAACGACCCCATAAGTTTTTCCGGATCCTGATTGGCCCTCCAGTAAAAATAAAATCTTTCCAGGATTATGGCCAAACTCAGCAAAGAGCAAAGGATTATGGGCCATATCATTATGCCTCCCTTAATGACCAACTTCCATAAACCTAACATTACATCCTCCTCTCTTTAATGGTGTTTAACTCTTTTATCTTTTCTTCTCCTACCCTTCGATAATCTCCTCCCAATCCTTCTATCTTGCGATATATCTTGGCTGCCTGAGCGTAATTGCCGTTTCTCCTGTAAATCTCAGCAATCCTCAAATAAGACTTGAAAATAACTTCTTTGTCGTCAGGAAATAAGTAGGCAATCTTAAAGTAAATCTTTAAAGCCTCAGGGTATATTCTTAACCTTTCCAGACAATCCGCCCAGTCAAGATACACATACCCAGAGTTTATGCCAAACTCTTTTTCTAAAACTTGATAAACCTCTGAGGCTTCTTTAAATTCATTCAGGTCCCTTAATATACCGGCCTTTTTTATAAGAACTTGTTTTTTGTTTTTAGGAAAAGCCTTTTCTAGCCTCGAAAACAAACCTTTTAATTTTGTTAGGTCTGCCTGGGAAGCAAAAATCTCTGCCAAAAGGAAACCGGCTTTAAGTCCCCCCTGGTAAGAAGACGACTCCTCCAAAAATTTCTCCAACAATTTAGAAGCCTCATCTAATTTGCCTTCATCTTTAAGGATAGAGGCTAGGTAAAATCCTGCTTCGGCACAAAGATTCTTGTCTTTGCATATCTCTATACTTTTACGGTAATATTCCTTTGCCTCAGTAAAATCTTCGTCTTGGGAGCAAAATTGCCCTATGATAAACAACGCCTCTTGAGACTTCTCAGAAGGGAGTCTGTTCAAATATTTCTTTAGAAACCTAATGGCCTTCTTTCTGTTGTCGTGCGTATAAATAAGGTGAGCCATATCAAATATAGCCTCCTGAACCAACTCCTGAGTAAGGGAATAATTGTTGATAATGCTACGCAAAGTATCCTCCTGTTTTTTATAATCTCCGGCATTCATATAGGCCTGGCTGAGAAGATAAAGTGCCTCCAATCTTAAAGAACTCGATGGAAACTTGCTTAAAAAGCCATTGAGGACTTCTATTGCCTGGGGGTAATCTGCGGCCATAAAATAAGCAAGGCCCTGACTGTAATAGGCTTCATCCAGAAATGCAGAATTAGGGTATTTTTCCTCTAAAAACCTGAAAGCCATAATGGCTTCTTTCAGTCTATTCATTTTAAGGAGGGTGTTGCCAATCTGAAACTGGATGTAGTCACCGTAAATATTCTGAGGATATTCTTCCAAGAGACGGTCATATATTTCCAAAGCCTGAGCATATTTTCCTGAATCTTGGTAAGCATCGCCTATATGGCAGTCTACGCTTATCTTTACAGTGGGGTCGTCTGTCTTTTCGGAAATATTCTTAAACTCCTCTATAGCCTTCTTAAAATCCTGCAATTTAAGATAGCACCACCCTAAATTATAACGGGCCTGATTAATCAATTGAGGGAATTTGTCAAAATTATCTACGGTGTAACTATACCAGTATACGGCATCCTTTAATCTGCCTAATTTGTATAAAGAATTGGCTCTGCCCAAGGAACATTCCCCCCGCACATACTCCGGCACATCAGACCTGTTGCATATCTGCTCATAACATTCTAAGGCGCGGGAATAATCCTCCTTCTGGGTCCAGATGTAAGCCTCAAGAAGCTTTTTAAGGACAGGGTCTTTTATCCGGGAAAGAAGTTTCTCCGCGCCAATAATGTCATTGTCGTGTAGGCAGATTAACCCTAACCTGTAAAGGCTATGGTCTTTGACAGAAGGGTCTTGGGAGTCTTTTAATTTTTCGAAAATAACTTTTGCCAAGGTAAGTTTAGAATCTTCATACAAGAGAACCGCTTTATAAAAATCCATATAGTCCTTTAGGGGATGAGATTTCGTCTTCTTGATATAATCCCTCTTCAGAGAATCTAAAGAATCGGCATCCTTTAGTTCAAAAAATACCTCCGTCAATTTCATATAGATATCCTGAAGGGCAGAATCTTCATCGATTAAATCTTTGGCTTTTAAGAAATCGTCCCGGGCTGCCTTAAAATCTTTGTTTAAATATCTCACCCAACCTCGAGAATAAAGGGCAGGCCCAAAGAAATCAGAATCGGGAAAATCTTCTATTACGCGGTTGTAGTAAGATATGGCGGCTTGATAATCGGAAGTCTTAAATCCTATCTCTCCCAAAAGGTAATATATCTCGCCCAACTCTTCAATCCCTACCTTTTCCTTCACCAGCCCTTCCAGAATCTGTCGCGCTTGGGGAAACTTATTTTTGTTAATCAGGCAACGAGCCTGGTAGATCTTAGCCTTGACCCTGTAAGGAGACTGGGGAAATTTCTGAAAAAACTCTTCAAGATAATCGAGGCAGATATCGTAAATGCCATCTTCATAGGCTTTCTGCAGAACAAAAAACAACTCCTTCTCCCTCTCATTATTATCAATAGCCCCTAAAGACAAAACCCAGATAACCAACAAACAAAAAATCAACAACCTCTTCTTCATAAGGACACGGTTTTCCTCAGCTTATCTTTAAGGTAACGCGCAGTGTAAGAGGAAACGTTATTTATTATCTCCTCAGGACTGCCGCAGCATACTACATACCCCCCATCCTCTCCTCCTTCAGGACCAAGATCAATAATATAATCTGCGCATTTAATGACATCTAAATTATGCTCCACTACAATAACGGTATTCTTCTTGTCCACAATTCTCTGCAGCACATCTATAAGTTTCCTTATATCATCAAAATGAAGACCTGTGGTAGGCTCGTCGAGTATGTAAAGGGTTCTTCCTGTGGATTTCTTCCTCAATTGGGAAGCAAGTTTTAATCTCTGGGCTTCGCCCCCTGAAAGCGTAGTGGCTGACTGGCCCAACTGGATATATCCTAAACCCACGTCATCTAAGGTTTTAAGAATGCTCTTTATATGGGGTATGCTGTCAAATAAATTTAATGCCTCCTGAACAGTCATCTCCAAAACATCGGCTATGGAATACCCTTTATATTTTACCTTAAGCGTAGACTCGTTGTACCTTTTACCCAAACACTCTGTACATCTCACATAAACATCAGGAAGGAAATGCATCTCAATCTTCTTTAAGCCCTCTCCTCGACAAGCCTCACATCTTCCTCCCCTGACATTGAAACTGAACCTGGAAGGACCAAAACCCCTCAGGCGTGCTTCCGGCAACTGAGAAAATAACTTTCTTATGGGTGTGAAGACCCCTGAATAGGTAGCAGGATTGGAACGGGGGGTTCTTCCTATGGGGGATTGGTCCACAATTATAACTTTGTCTATATACTCTTCGCCACGCATCCTCTTAAACTCCCCTGGTTTCTTGTAAGACCTATAAAGTTTCTGACTCAAAGCCTGCCAGAGAGTATCCTCTACAAGAGAAGACTTGCCCGAGCCAGAAACCCCGCTGACACAGATAAATACTCCTAAAGGAAATCTCACAGTTATGTTTTTAAGGTTGTTGTGTCTGCATCCCTCAAGAATGAGGGAGGGTTTATTTCTGTAATCCCTCCTCTTTAAAGGCAGAGGAATTCTCAATTCTTCCCTAAGGTATCTGGCAGTAAGAGAGGTGCGATGCCTCATCAATCCCTCTAAAGAACCTTCATACACTACTTTCCCCCCATGTTTGCCTGCGCCTGGACCTAAATCTACCACGAAATCTGCGCTCTTTATGGTATCTTCGTCATGCTCTACCACTACTACTGTATTGGGCATATCTTTAAGGTGTTTCAGGGTCTTAAGAAGGCGCATATTATCCCTCTTGTGCAAGCCAATGGTAGGCTCGTCGAGTATATAAAGCACGCCCACCAACCCTGACCCCAACTGAGTAGCAAGCCTTATACGCTGATGCTCTCCCCCAGAAAGCGTAGAAGACCTTCTGTCCAGTGTTATATAATCTAACCCTACATCTATGCAGAACTTAAGTTTCTTTTTTATCTCCTTAATAACCTCCTGACAAACCTTAGCCTTTTCCTCAGGCAATTCGAGGTTTTGAAAAAATCTCAAACATTCGCCCACGCTCATCTTAACTATATCCCAAATATTCTTTCCACCCACATACACACACAAACTCTCTTTTTTAAGGCGCTGCCCCTGGCATTGAGGGCAAGGCAGGGTAGACATAAAACGGGTAAGTTCCTCCTTGAGGTATTGACTGTCAGTCTCGTTAAAAATTCTCTCTAAGTGAGGAATAAGCCCTTCAAAAGGCCTGCCCCAAACCTCTATATCGCACCCATACAGAATAATCTCCTTAACTTTGCGGGGTAGTTTCTTAAAAGGGGTATCCAAACTAAATCCTAACTCCTCAGACAATTCTCTCAGAAGACTGCGGTAATACATAATATAACCTCTCCCCCCTCTCTTCCACGGCTCTATCGCTCCCTCTCTTATGCTTTTATCCTTGTCAGGAATACATAAATCAGGATCAAATTCAACCTTCGTCCCTAAACCCTTGCAAGAAGGGCAGGCGCCATAAGGAGAATTGAAGGAAAAATTACGCGGCTCAAGTTCTGCAAGAGAAAACCCACACTTAGGGCAGGAAAAATTCTGACTGAAAAGCACAGCCTGCTTGTCCTTGATAACATAAACCAACCCTGAACCCATCTTTGAAGCCAACTCTAAAGACTCATTAAGGCGGGATTCATTATCTTTGGTTATACGCAATTTATCGACAATCACCTCTATGGTGTGGGTTTTGTATCTGTCTAAATCCCTATTCAAGGGCAAATCAACATACTCCCCGTCTATTCTTAAAGAAGTAAAGCCCTGTTTCTGGAGATTCTTAAAAAGATTTACATACTGCCCTTTCTTGCCTCTTACCAGAGGAGCCATAATCACTATAGGTGTATTTTGTGGCCAGCTTAAGATACTGCGCACAATATTATCTATGGTTTGAGAGGATATCTCTACATTACAATAGGGGCAATAAACCTGACCTGCGCGGGCAAAGAGAAGCCTTAAATAATCGTAAATCTCTGTTTGTGTGGCTACAATAGAACGGGGATTGGCGCCTGAAGAACGCTGTTCAATAGATATGGCAGGGCTTAAACCTTCTATATGCTCTACATCCGGCTTTTGGAGCTGTTCTAAAAACTGGCGGGCATAGCTGGACAGACTCTCTACATATCTGCGCTGGCCCTCAGCATAGAGGGTATCAAAAGCCAAAGAAGACTTGCCCGAGCCAGAAACCCCAGTAATCACTATAAGTTTATTGCGGGGGAGCTTAAGATTTATGCCCCGAAGATTATGGACGCGCGCCCCTTTTATGTATATATAGTCGAACATAATTTAGAAAACAAAGATTCTTAATTATACTACAACAAATTAATCAAGGGAAACCTTAACCCTGTAAAACTGAGGAAATTCTTTGATATGAACCTCACGGTGTTTTCTCCTCTGCAAATCAAGATAAAGTTCTGCTGGCACAAGCAACTTTACACTTCCTAAATCCTTCAAAGAGGTTTTGCTTGGGGTATCGATTAACAGGAGTCTCTTTTTAATATATATGTTTTTAACCTGGCCTAAACAAACGCACCTTAAATCCTTCTTGCACAGACCTACAACCTGACCTTGAAACAAAGAAGACCTAGGCCATCTCTGGAGGCTGTTTGCTTTAATACAGCGCACATCCTTAAAATACTCGTTAAACCTTTCCTGGCGAT
>CAYNIO010000058.1:0-7695 GCA_964397495.1 uncultured Planctomycetia bacterium | reverse complement strand
TGAATTTATAGGATATTTCCCCACGGATGTTGCAAGAATTGACATTTTGATAAATTCTAGAATCTGCGAAGCTTTTTCTTTTATAGTCCACAAAGACAAGGCTTACCAGAGGGCAAGGAGCGTGGTAGAGAAGTTGAAGAAGTTGATTCCCCGCCAGCAGTTCGTAATCCATATTCAAGCAACCATAGGCTCTAAAGTGATAGCCGCAGAGAAGGTTCCTGCTTTGAAAAAAAATGTTACTGCTAAATGCTATGGTGGAGACATTACGCGCAAGATGAAACTCTGGGAGCGCCAGAAGGAGGGTAAAAGGAAGATGAGGCAGTTTGGTAAGGTCCAAATTCCCCAAGAGGCATTTATTGAAATACTCAAAATTCAATGAGTAATGTAAAGAAAAAATCGGCTTTAAGAGAATGGGCAGAGGCAGCAGTTATAGGATTTATTCTGGCTATGTTTGTGCGCACTTTTTTTATTCAGGCTTTCAAGATTCCTACAGGTTCTATGAAGCCAACCCTTGTCCCTGGAGATAGAATATTGGTAGAAAAGATAACTTACGGCCCCCTTGTGCCTTTTACCAAGATAAGAATTCCCGGCATAAGAAAACCTCGCAGGGGAGAGGTTATTGTATTTTTGGAGCCACAAAATAAAAAGAAAGATTTTGTAAAAAGGCTTATTGCCTTTGGGGGAGAAAGAGTTCTTGTCAACAAGGGAAGAATTTATGTCAACGGTATGCCTTTAATGGATCCGCGCATAGCCAATCACTATTATTATAATGAAGGCCCCTATGCCCAGGAGGGCGAGGAGATAGTTGTGCCTGAAGGCTATCTTTTTGTGTTGGGCGACAATTCCGCTTCTTCTTATGATTCGCGCTATTGGGGGTTTGTCCCTGAAGAGAATGTTATAGGGAGGGCCTTCGTCATTTATTGGCCGCCGCAAAGAATAAAGTTGATAAGATGATACCAAATCTTATTTCTCTTTACAGGATTTTGAGCATACCCTTTTTTATCTGGTCTTTAAAGGAAGGCTTACGAGAGATAGCTTTGTTGATATTTGGGGTGGCGGTCATCTCAGATTTTATAGACGGTTATTTAGCAAGGAAAGTTCCTAGCCGCAGTCCTTTGGGGAAGATTATCGATCCCCTGGCAGATAAATTTCTTCTTATGAGTGCTTTTTTCTGCCTTTATGCTTTTAAAGAGTTGCCTATGAATATTCCTTTCTGGGTTCTGTTGGTGATTGTAAGCAGAGATCTTATAATCTTGATAGGAGCGGGAATAATATTTCTTATGGGAGTAAGCATGGAGATAAAGCCTACTCTGTGGGGAAAGTTGACTACTTTTTTCCAGATGATGACCGTTCTTTCTGTTTTGTTGGGTTTTAAGCTCTCATTCTTAGTGTGGGATACAGCCATAATCTTTACTGTAGTTTCTGGGGCTCAATATATATTGCGGGGGATAAAGGTTATAGCCAATGCGAATTCTTGATTCAGAATTCCTCTGGGGGGTATTTTTAAGTTACCTGATAGGATCTGTACCCACTGCTTATATAGTATCTAAAATAGTTTCCGGTATAGATATAAGGAAGCACGGTTCGGGAAATGTAGGCGCAACCAATGTTTTGAGAGTTTTAGGCAAGAGGTGGGCGGGGTTAGTCCTTTTGGTAGATATTGTAAAGGGAGTTTTGGTAGTAGGTATGCTACCTTTGTTATTCGGGGTTCCGAGTTCGGTTTGTTTCTTGAGTTTAGTTTCCTTAGGTTGCGTTGCCGGGCATAATTGGCCTATATTTTTGAGATTCAAAGGCGGCAAAGGCGTAGCTACGACTTTGGGCGTTATTCTAGGATTGGGTAGTTATGAACCAAGGTTTTTCTTGATTTTGCTTTTGTGCCTTGGTATGTGGGTATTATTTTTTCTTTTATTCAAGATAGTTTCGCTCTCCTCTTTAGCGGCAGGGGTCTCTCTGCCGCTATTCACTTTCTTTCTATGTAAGGATTTTATCCTTCTTTCCCTGATACTTTTTATTTTGCTTTTCTTGCGACATTCTTCTAATATAAAAAGGATGCTTGCAGGTAAAGAAAAGCCTATAAAATTTAACCAGCCTTCCTGAAAACGCTTTAGAAAAAAGCAAGTTTTTCCTTATTTTCTCCGGGATTATATTCTATACTTTAATGAAGGAGACTTAAGGAAGATGCATGATATATCTTTGCGTCAGAAGAGTGTAGAATCTAAAGGGATAAATGCCCATTTCTACAGGCATACGCAGGATGTTGGTTGGCACAAGATAGAATTCGAGAGGAGCCTCCTTTTAAAGTTCTGCAAAAGCCCTTATGATACGAATATGCGTATCACCATGTTTCACTTTATAGACACCTCTAATAAGACTGAAAGTTTCACCTACAAGATGAAAGGCTTCATATTTGCGGCTTCTTCTAAAGATATAATCCCTATTCAGTATATGCAGAGCATAAAATTGAAATCTTCCCCCCTCAAGTTCCCATTCTAATCTCCCTAAACCCTCTTTCCAAAATTGTGTTGACGCTTAATGCTTTTTATTCTATGATAATTAAACTATGGTAAAAGTTGGGATTGTTGGCGCTACTGGCTACTCGGGAAGGAAACTAGCCCAAATTCTTGCTAAACATAGATTTGTAGACGTGGTCTATCTTTCCTCGCGTCAGGAGGAAGGCAAGGTTTACAATCAACTTTTTCCTGAAGTGCATCCTTATCTAAATCTGCCGTTGAAGAGACCTTCTGCCAGAGAAGTAGAGAAGAAATGCGAAGTTGTATTCTTGTGTCTGCCCCACACGGCTTCTATGGATTTCATTTCCCAGTTAAATACCTCTAAACTTAAAGTGATAGATTTAAGTGCGGATTACAGATTGAAAGATGCCTCTTTGTATAAAAAATTCTATAACAGGAAGCATTCTGATCGCAAAAACCTCAAGAAATCAGTGTATGGATTGCCTGAGATATTAAGAAAAGAGATAAGAAATACAGGTTTTGTAGCCAACCCGGGCTGTTATGCTGTAAGCATAATTCTGGCTTTGTATCCTCTTCTGAAGCGAAAATTACTAAAGGAGAGCGTAGTCGTAGATGCCAAGTCCGGGGCCTCAGGCGCAGGAAGAAAAGCAAGCCTCGAACTTTCCTTCTGCGAACTCTATTCAGACTTGAGATGTTACGGACCCCTTATGCACCGACATCTTCCTGAGATAATTCAGGTTTTGAAAGATTCTACTTCTCAGAACGTAGATTTAGCCTTAGGCACGCACCTGGTGAGCATCCATTCAGGCATAATGTCTACCATCTATGGTTTTCTAAAACCGCAAGTTAAAGAGAAACATATAATTGAAGCATACAGCATTTACAGGGAAGAGCCCTTTATAAAGTTATATTACGATGGGCGTCTGCCTTCCCTCAGAGATGTAGTGGGTACCAATTTCTGCAAGATAGGGTTTAAGGTCAAGGGCGATAAACTTCTCGTAGTTTCCTGTATAGACAACCTCATAAAAGGGGCAAGCGGCAATGCGGTCCAGAATATGAATATAATGCTTGGTTTTAAAGAGACCGAGGCGCTTCTATGAATATACCTAAAGGGTTCCTTTTTTCAGGAATACATTCTGGGATAAAAAATAAAGGCAGGGATTTGGGTTTGGTTTACTCATGTTTTAGATGTAGGAGCGCAATTTTGGGGACCAAGAACGATATAAAATCTTACTCTTTAGAAAAGACCCTTGAGAATAATCGCTCCAGTTCCTTAAGGGCAGTTTTGGTTAACAGCGGCAATGCTAATTGTTGCTCGGGCCTGCCATCGCAAAAGAGAACCGAGGGAATCTTTAAGGAGATTTCTTGGAGGTTGTCTCTTTTTCCTCAAGAGGTGGCTTTCCTATCTACAGGAATTATTGGTGTGCCCCTGGATTTTGGTAAGATTAGAAGAAGTTTCCCCCGCTTGATAAGGAAACTTTCCCCCCGTGCATGGAAGGATTTTTCCTCAAGCATACTTACTACAGACACCTTTCCTAAAGTCCGCTCGGCCTCTTTGAGGTTAAGGGATAAAACTATAAATATTTTAGGCATCGCTAAGGGCGCAGGGATGATTTATCCCCAAATGGCTACGATGCTGGGTTTCGTGTTCACTGATGCCAGTATTAAAGAGGTTTCTCTGCGCCGCCTTCTCAGGGAAGCCTTTAATTATTCGTTTTTGAGGATAAACATAGATTCCTCTATGAGTACTAACGATTGTTTTTTATGTTTAAGTAATTCAGCAAGCGACATAGACATTGAGAGTGATAAAAAATTTTTTAATGATTTTAAGGCGGCTTTTCTTGAGATCTCAAGAAATCTTGCCCAGATGATAGTTAAAGACGCAGAGGGCTCCACCAAATTTATTACCATTAGGATTAAAGGCTTAGATTTCTTAAAGGCTAAGAAGGTGGCAGATATACTATGTGGTTCTTTTTTATTCAAGTCTTCTATTTATGGGGGGAGTTGCAACTGGGGAAGGGTTATCCAGGCAGCAGGTCAGGCAAATCTAGGACTTAAAGAAAAAGATTTGTCTATATCTTATTTTTCCCGCAGCAAGATTTTGCCTATATTTAAGAGGGGTAAAGTTTATTTAAAGAACAGAGGGCTAATCGAGCGCCAGATTATCTCTCGCAAGGAAGTGGGTGTGTTTCTTGAGATAAAAGGGGTTAACTCTAGCAAGGTATTTGAATTTTATACTTCAGATCTTTCGCCCCAATACATAAGGATAAACAGATGAGATTGGAAGAGGCTATAAAAAAGGCCCAGGTTCTAATAGAGGCCTTGCCCTATCTTAAGAAATTTCACAAGAAGATATTTGTTATAAAGTATGGAGGCTCAATCCTTTCTGAAGAAAGGGTAAGAAATATGGTTCTTGAAGATATGGTGTTTTTGGCTTTTTCAGGGATAAGGCCAGTATTGGTCCATGGAGGAGGCCCCCATATAAGCGAACGTTTGAAAAAGGAAGGGATAAAGAATGAGTTCTACGACGGTATGCGCAGAACCGATGAAAAAACCCTTAAAATTGTAGAGGAAGAGTTGGATAATATTAACGACCTTATTGTGGAAGAATTTAGGCAGATGAAGGCTTTATGCCAAGGGTTCAAATCTAAAGATGGTGTTCTTTTTGCCCAAAGGAAAAAAGAACCTCAGGATTTAGGATTTGTGGGGACTGTAGTGAAGGTGGATACAGAAAAAATACTTAAGGCCTGCGAAAATCATTTTATACCTGTAATCTCCCCTATGGCGGTATCTTTAGAGGGCCCAGGCATACTCAATGTTAATGCGGATGAAGCTGCCTTCAAGATTTCTTCTTCCCTTAAAGCGGAGAAGTTAATATTCTTTACTAATGCCCCAGGAATAATGCGTTCTCTGGAAGACGAGGATTCTTTAATTTCTACTGTTAGCGAAAGAGAAGCGGAGGGCTTGATAAGCGAAGGGGTGATTTCTGAAGGTATGGTTCCCAAGGTGAGATTTGCTTGCGAGGCTCTAAAATCCGGAGTAAGCAAGGTCCACATTGTAGATGCCCGATTATCCCACTCCTTACTTCTTGAGATATTTACTGACGAGGGCGTGGGGACAGAGATTGTAAGATGAAAGATTCAAAGATTATTAACCTTTACAAGAATTTCGTCCTTCCTGTTTATAAACGTTCTCCTTATGCTTTCGTAAAAGGCAGGGGAAGCATTCTTTATTCCCAAGAGGGGCAGCCCTACATCGACCTCTTTCCCGGTTGGGGCACAGGTATTCTAGGGCATGCCCACCCCCTTCTTGCTAAGAGAATATGCTCTCAGGCTAGGACCCTTATTCACATTCCTAACAACCTTTATCACCCTTGGCAGGGAGAACTGGCTAAAAAAATTATTGAGAAGTCTTTTAGGAGAGGCAAAGTATTTTTCTGCAATAGTGGAGCAGAGGCAGTAGAGGCTTCACTAAAATTGATAAGGGCTTATTCTCAGGGTAAGGGTTCTATACTTTCTATGAAGAATTCCTTTCATGGAAGGACAGTGGGGGCGCTTTCTCTTACAGGCCAGAAAAAATATCAGCAGGGATTAGGCCCTCTTTTAAGAGGCGTGCAATATGCTCGGTTTTCAGACATAGAGGATGTTAAGAAAAAGATAACTCCCCGCACCAAAGGCATCATTGTAGAGGTTATTCAAGGTGAGGGAGGGGTAAATATGCCTTCGCCAGATTTCCTTAGGGAGTTGAGGGCTCTCTGCAATACGAAAGGGATAGTTTTGGTGTTTGACGAGATTCAAACAGGCATAGGCAGGACTGGAAGGTGGTTTGCTTACCAGAACTATGGCGTAGAACCCGACCTCTTGTGTCTCTCTAAAGGTTTGGGGGGAGGTTTTCCTATAGGTTGTCTGGTGGTGAAGGACAGATTTAAAGATATATTAAAGCCCGGTATGCATGCTTCCACTTTTGGCGGTTCTCCCTTGGCTTGCGTGTGCGGCCTTGAGGTGTTTAAAATCATAGAACGAGAAAAACTTCTTTCCAGGGTAAGAAGGTTGGGTTCCAGAATATTTTCTCTTCTGGAGATGTGGAGAAAAACTTTTCGGGTGATAAAAAATGTGCGGGGTGTGGGGTTTATGATAGGTATAGAATTGAAAGATGAGGGTTATAAACTCATAGAAGAGGCTTTCAGGAGGAAACTTATTATAAACTGTACTCAGGCGAGAATATTGAGAATAATGCCTGCCTTAAATATACCTGAGAACCTTCTATTTAGGGCTTTAGGAATTTTAGAGGAGTGTTTTAAAAAGGTGTATGGTTAAGATGAGGCATTTCGTCTGCCTTGATGATTTTAATACGAACCAGCTTAAGGAGTTCATAGCGCTGGGTTCAAGATTAAAGAAAGCAAAGAATGTTCCTAAGGTATTGAGGGGGAAGAACCTGTGCCTCATTTTCGAGAAGCCTTCTTTGAGAACCAAGGTTTCTTTTCAGGTGGCAATAGAAAGATTGGGAGGGAAAAGTTTTTATTTAGGGCCGGGGGAGGCAGGTTTGGGAAAAAGGGAGGCTCCACAGGATATTGCCCGCACGCTTTCGCAGTATGTAGAAGGGGTGGTAGTCAGGACTTTTAGTTTCCCGCAGCTCTTAAGATTTTGTCGATATTCCAAAATACCTGTAATAAATGCTTTAACTGATTACAACCATCCCTGTCAGGTGTTGGCTGATTTACTTACCGTTAAAGAGGTATTGGGAAAGCTGAAAGGGGTAAAGATTGCTTATATTGGAGACGGAAATAATGTTTGCAATTCTTGGATATTTGCCGCTTCAAAGTTAGGTTTTAGGTTGTCTATTTCTTCTCCAAGGGGTTATTTTCCTGAAGAAGGCTCATTGAAGAAAGCGGCCTCTAAATCGATAACCCTGCATTCCAGACCAGAGGAAGCGGTTGCTGGCGCAGACATAATTTATACCGATGTCTGGGCTTCTATGGGCAAGGAAAATGAGGCTTCACGCAGGCGAAGAATCTTTAGGCCTTTTCAGGTAAATCGCAATCTGTTAAAATATGTAAACAAGAGAAGGTTTTTTGTAATGCACTGTCTGCCTGCGCATAGAGGCGAGGAGATAACAGAGGAGGTTATAGAGTCATCCCGTAGCATTGTTTTTCAGCAGGCCCAAAACAGGCTCTATATTCAGATGGCAATACTCTACAAGATTTATAAAAGATGAAAAAGGTAAT
>CAYNIO010000057.1:0-7761 GCA_964397495.1 uncultured Planctomycetia bacterium | reverse complement strand
TATGGGCGCTCTACACCAAGGCCATCTTTCTCTTATAAAAAAAGCGAAGAAAGAATGCGATTTTGTGGTAGTAAGTATTTTTGTCAATCCCATCCAGTTTGGTCAAGGTGAAGATTTCAAAAAATACCCCCGTCCCCTCAAGAAAGATTTAAAATTGTGCAGGAAAGAAGGCGTGGATTTGGTATTTGTGCCTCGCGTTGAAGATATGTATCTTAAGGGTTTTTCTACCTTCGTTGAGGAGACCAGTCTTTCTCTTCCCCTGTGCGGCAAGTCTAGGCCAGGTCATTTTCGGGGAGTATGCACTGTGGTAAGTAAACTTTTTAATATCATACAACCTGAGGTTGTCTATTTTGGCCAGAAGGATTACCAACAGTCTCAGGTCATAAAGAGGATGGTGAGGGATCTCAACTTCGATATTAATATAAAGGTTCTTCCCATTGTGCGTGATTCTCAAGGTTTAGCCTTGAGTTCCCGCAACTCCTACTTATCTTATCAGGAGAGAGAGCAGGCCCTCTGTCTTTACAAAGGGCTATTATTGGCAAAGGATTTAATTCTTAAAGGCGAGAGAAATTCTGTAATTTTAGAGAGGCGTATAAAGAATTTTATAAAAAAATATCCTTTGGCAAAAATAGACTATGTTAAGATTTTGAGTGCTTACACTCTTCAAGAGGTCTCCAGAGTTTCCCAGGATGTGGTAATAGCCCTGGCAGTGTTTATTGGCAAGACCCGTCTTATAGACAATATGCTTGTAATTTTTCGCAAGAGTCGTATACTTTTTAAGTTATGATTAAGGTTAGGATAGGAATAATAGGTTGTGGGACAATAGGGTCATTTGTAGCCCAGAAGGTAGACAAAGAACTAAAACCATTCTCCTCAATAGATGCTTTATATGACATAGAAGTTTCCCGGGCCCAACAGTTGTTCAACGAACTTTCAATGAAACCCCGCGTTCTATTTAAATTGAGGGAAGTATTTCTTAACAGTGATTTGGTGGTAGAGTGCGCTTCTAAGGATGTGGTAGGAGAAGTTCTTAAGAATGCTTTAAGATATAGGGTTCATACTGTAATTATGAGCGTAGGAGGGATGCTTGGTAGAGAGTCTTTCCTTAAGGATTTTCTTGATGAGGGCCTCAGACTTTATATCCCTTCAGGAGCAATTGGTGGGTTGGATGTATTGAAAGCGGTGAGACATTCTACCATAAAGGAATTGATACTTACCACCTACAAGCCCCCCCAGGCTTTAACAGGAGCGCCTTACGTGATTGACAACAATATAGACCTGCGAAGTTTGAAAGACGATACAGTAGTATTTAAGGGTGGAGTTAGAGAAGCAATAGAGGGTTTCCCGCAAAATATAAATGTGGCAGCCACTATCTGGTTGGCAAGCGGGATGTTTAAAAAAATGAAGATAAGTATCGTGGCTTCGCCAATCCTTGACAAAAATATTCACCATCTGTTGGTAAGAGGGGAGTTTGGCGAAGTAGAATTCACCTGCCAGAATGTTCCTTCTTCTCAAAATCCTAAGACAAGTGCTTTGGCGTTTCTTTCCTGTTTTTCCACAGTAAAGGATGCTGTAGAGGATATACTGGTCATCAAGAAACAACAGAAGTTATCTTCCCCAAATTCTTCCTAAATGTTGATAAGCATAGTTTTGCCTACTCTCAATGAAGAACAGGGAATAAGAAAGAGTTTGGATTCTATACCCTATGCCCTTTTAAAAAAGAATGGCTTTGATATAGAGGTTATAGTAGTTGACGGAGGCAGTATAGATAAAACTGTCAGGATAGCCCAGGGCAAAGGGGCGAAAGTTCTTAAAACCCGCGCTGGATATGGCCATCAATATATGATAGGCTTCAAATACGCCAGAGGCGATATTATCGTTACCGCTGATAGCGATGCTAGTTACCCTCTGGAGGAAATTACATCTTACATAAATATTCTTACAAAAGACAACCTCGATTTTTTAACTACTAATAGGTTTGCTCGCATGAAGAGAGGCAGCATGAGGACGATTAACAGGATAGGAAACATATTCCTTACATTCTTTACCAACATTCTTTTCGGACTGCACCTTAAGGATTCTCAAAGCGGGATGTGGGTATTTAAAAAAGAGATACTTGAAAAAATTGTATTGACCAGTTGGGGGATGAGTTTCAGCGAGGAGATAAAGATAGAGGCCTTTAAAAAACTGAAGGCAAAAGAAATACCTTCTACCTACTTTAAAAGGGTGGGCAGGGTGAAATTAAAGATAATAAGCGACGGGGTAAAAAATCTACTATTTCTTTTCAAAAAAAGGTTTCTTATGCTATGAGGGTCTTGCTTATTAACCCCCCCAAATACAGGAAGCGTTCTTACATTCGTGAAGGAAGATGTATGCAGACTAAATCCAGTTGGGCAGCGCTCTGGCCGCCCCTTTCTCTTGCTTATACTGCTTCTCTTCTTGAGAAAGAAGGTTTTGAAACCAGGCTTTTAGATTGCATTGCCCAGGATTTAGACTTTAAAGAACTAGAGAATTACTTAAAGGAATACAGTCCCCGGGTTGCGGTAATCAATAGTGCTTTCCCCACAATCTACACTGATTTAGAGACAGCAAGTCTAGCCAAATCTGTGGACAAAGAGGTAAAGACCTTGATGGTAGGTATGCCCTCCACACTTTTAGAAGATAAACTTCTGGAGGAATGTTTTGCTTTGGATGCAGTGGTGGTGGGTGAGCCCGAATGGGTTGTATGTAATTTTTGTAAAGATTATGGAGGGGGAGGTGCTTTTTCTGGAGTTAAAGGTTTAATATGGAGGAGAGGAAATGATATTGTAAGGAATCAGCCTCAAGATTTAAGAGAAAACGATGTAAATAATCTGCCCTTCCCTGCTAGATGGTTGCTTGACAATTCCCGTTATACCCTGCCTGTAAATGGAGAGAGGTTCACCCTTTTGAGTGTAGGCAGGGGTTGCCCTTACGCCTGCATTTTTTGTACAGCGAATATCTATTACGGCAAGCATTTCAGAAAACGTGATCCTTCTTCGGTAGGAGATGAGATTCAGGAATGCGTAGAAAAACACGGTATTAAGAATTTTTTATTCTGGGGTGAGACCTTTACCCTCGATAAGGAATACGCCAAAGATATCTCAAGAGAGATATTAAACAGGCGCCTCAGAATAAACTGGGCCACCACCTCGCGGGTAGATACCTTAGATAAGGAGATGCTTTCTTTAATGAAGGAAGCAGGTTGCCAGATGCTCAGTTTAGGCATAGAGACTGTTTCTGATTCAACGTTGACTCTCGTCAGCAAACAGAGCAGTTTCGACAATATACAGGAGGCCATAGAACTGGTGGGTAAATCCAAGATAAGGCGTATGGGCCATTTTATGTTTGGCCTCCCTTTTCAGACAGAGACGGAGATAAAAAAGACCATAGATTTTTCCTTAAAGAGCGGCATAGAATATGCCCAGTTTTACTGTGCGGTTCCCTATCCCAAGACAGGGTTGGAAGAAATTGCCCGCAAGAACAATTGGATAAGCAAAGATATTAATTGGCAGGATTATGATTTAACCAAATCTATAATGTCCAATGGCTTTTTAAGTCCGGATAAGATAAAATATTATAGAGATTTGGCTTATAGAAAATTTTACTTGCGCCCCCGTATGTTTCTTCAGGCACTGCGCGATGTAAGTTCGCCTTGGGCCTTTATAAAGAGTCTTGATTTTTTTAAATGGATAAAGGCAAGGTAGATTATAGGCGTCTGGCTTTTTTATTTGTTGCATGCTACATTTTATTTTTCACTCTGGTCTCTTATCTTAAGTATGTTTCTTACTCCTACAAAGATTTTGACCTTGCCATAGACGCAAATACCCTCTACAACATTGTCCATGGCTCTCTTCAGTGTAGTATACATCGTATAGTATTCTTGGGAAATCATATGAGGTTAATTCTCTTTTTGATCGCTCCTTTTTATTTTATTTTTCCTTCGCCCCTTACCCTTCTTTTCCTGCAGTCATTTATCCTGGGAGCAGGAGGGTGGGTAATATTTCTTATAACACAGAAGTTACTGAATAAACGCTGGGCTCTTTTATTTTGTGGGCTTTATCTCGTCAACCCTCTTCTTGGTTATATGAACCTTTATGAGTTCCATCCCACTGCCCTGGCCAGCGTATTTTTATTGTTTTGTTTCTATTATTTTCTCGAGGATAATTTCCTGAAGTTCTCTTTATTTATGGTTCTTGCTATGATGTGTCAGGAAAACATAAGCCTTATATTTGTTATGTTTGCAATATACAGTTTTTTTGTCAAAAAGCGTCTGCGGTGGAAAATTGTCCCCTTAGTGTTGGGCGTTTCTTATTTTTGTGCTTCTGTTCTGATAATTATGCCCCATTTCAATAAGGGTACAATTCAGTTCATCTATTTCTACAACCATCTGGGAAGAAATTGGGCAGAGGTTCTTAGGACGGTGGTTTTTCATCCTTTTAAAATTGCACGGATATTATTTGAGAAATCAAGGATTATTTTCTTAGCCAAACTCCTTTTACCTCTGGGATTTGTTTCTGTTTTGGGAATAGAAAAAATGTTTTTTAACCTCCCTGTTATCTTTCAGCATCTTATTTCTTCGAACCCCCTTTATCATAAAATAATCTTCCACTACCAGGCAGAGCATCTTCCCTTCATATTCATAAGCGCTATTTATGGCATGAAGAGGTTGCTGCGGCTATTAAAATTTAGAGGCAAGAATGTAGTTTTGGCACTTTTTCTTTCAAGTTTCACTATCATTTCTATTTTTGTGCTCGGTCCTTACCCTAAACTTCTAAAAAATCTTTTTTATGGGGCTTACGCCAAGGATATTCTAGATATATACCGCGACAAGATAATAAGAAAGATTCCTGCAGATGCAGGGGTGATGGCTTCCTTTGAGTTCCTGCCTCATCTTGTGAATAGAAGATATCTTTATTCATTTCATCATATGTATTCGGGAGTTTATACGGTATCTACTAAGAGATATACTATGCCCCCTCAGGTAGAGTATATACTTATAAATACCAATGATTCTCTCTTGAAGTCATTTTATAGTCTTCAGAATTACTTAAACATTCTACCTTTATTGAATAGTTTTAAGCCTTATTCTGCCCTTGATTCCTTGATTTGTTTAAGTAGAAATCCTCAACAGTCTCTGGAGATATTTGAAGTTCTAAGGGAGCCCCCTCAAAATATCCAGTATAAAAAGGATTTGGTCTTAGGAGGGGCAATAAGGTTCTTGGGATTTAATGTCTTTGAGACCCAGGGTGTTTATAAGTTTTCTTTTTTCTGGCAGTGTTTGAAAGAGACGGACAAGGATTTCAATATCTTGCTTATTCTCTATGATAGTCAGGGCAAGGTTCTTTATGAGAATATAATTCGTACCTGTTATCTTTTTTACCCCACGCAGGCTTGGCCTGTGGGTCAGTACCTAAAAGACAATCACTGGTTGATCTTTGGCGATACCGAAAATATTTTGTTAGAATTGTTATTCTTTGATATCGAAGGTAAAATATACACCTCTTACAGGCTTAAATTGGTGATATGAGTTTCATAGAGAAAGCTATAGTGATTATTCCTACCTTTAATGAGAAACAGAATGTATCCTTGGTAATTAAGGGTCTCAAGGAATTGGATTCCAGAATCTCTATTTTGGTAGTAGACGACAATTCTCCTGATGGGACTCCTGAAGAAGTAAGGAGACTCCAACGGCAATTTCCACAAATTTATCTTATAGTGAGAGATAAAAAAAGAGGATTGGGTACGGCTTATGTGGAAGGGTTTAAATTCGCCTTGAAGGAGGGTTACCAGATTATTATTCAGATGGACGCTGACTTATCTCACGATATCTCCTATTTGCCAGAGATGTTAAGATTATTAGAGGAGTATGATTTGGTTATTGGTTCAAGATATATAAAAGGTGTGAGGGTCCATAATTGGCCCTTTAAGAGGCTTCTTTTGAGTAAGTTCGCCAATATCTATGTTCGATGGGTGACAGGTCTACCTTTAGAGGATTCTACCAGTGGATATAAGTGCATGAAGAGGAAGGTTTTGGAGAATATAGACATAGATTCTATAAACAGTCAAGGATATGCCTTTCAGATAGAAATGGTATATCAGGCCTATATTAAAGGATTTAGAATATCAGAGTATCCTATAATGTTTAAGGAGCGAGAGGGTGGATTTTCTAAGATGACTCATAAGATTGTATGGGAGGCCTTTTGGAAGGTTTGGGAGTTAAGATTAAAGACTTTGTTTTGTTTATGGAGAAGATAATTTGTGATATAGGTATCACTGCCTATAATGAGGAAAAAAATATTGGATTCCTTCTTAAGAGTATCCAGAGTCAGATACTGAAAAACATTGAAATAAGCCATATATATGTGGTGGCTAGCGGTTGTACTGACAAGACAGAAGAGGTAGTTAAAACTTTTTCTGCCTTTGACCGCAGGATAAAATTGATTCATCAGGATACCAGGGAGGGAAAATATTCAGCCATAAATGTGATATTGAAAAAGTCCCAGAATGAGATTATAGTTGTCTGTAGTGCAGATATTATTCTTGATAGGCAGGCTGTAGAAAAATTGGTTTCTCCTTTTAAGAGTCCTGAGGTGGGTGCCTGTGGGGCTCACCCCATTCCCAGGCACAGGTCTTCGGGCCTTCTAGGATTTGCTACACGGCTTTTATGGAATCTTCATCATAAGATAAGTCTTGAAACTCCTAAAATTGGTGAGATGATAGGTTTTCGTAAGAGTTTGATTGAGAGGCTGCCTCCTACTTCCGTAGATGAGGCTTATATCGAGTATAGAATAAGATCTCAAGGATACAAGATAGTATATGTGCCAGATTCCTTGGTTTATAATAGGGTCCCCCATACTCTTAAAGACTTTATCATCCAACGCAGAAGGATTGCCTGTGGACATCTACATCTGCAGAGGAAGCTGAATTATAAGGTTTCCACTTTCTCTACAACCAAGGTCTTAAAGTTTATCTTAAGGGAAATTTTTCATAGGCCTAAGGATTTTTTTCTCATAATGGATACGGTTATCTTTGAAGGTTTATCTCGAGTCTTGGGTTGGTGGGATTATTTTACTTGCAAGGAAAAGCATATTGTTTGGAGGAGGATTAGCGATTAATTATCTTCGTTTAATTTTCTGGTGGTTTCTATTAAAGGTTTCCTACATTCTAAACTATCCCTTAATTGGTCCCATTAACCTCACCATAAGTCTTACCTTCCGATGTAATAGTCGTTGTAAGACTTGTAAGGTTTATCTGAGAAATTCTGAGAATGAGTTTTCTCTCTTAGAATGGAAAAATGTTTTTCGATCCCTGGAGAAAAATATTTTCTGGGTTACCTTCAGTGGAGGGGAGGTATTCTTAAGGGATGATTTCGCCTCCATAGTAAATTGTTTCTATGATTATTGTCGTCCTTCTATAATAAATATCCCTACCAATGGATTGTTGGAGGAGAAGATCTATAAGGATCTGGTTAAGATACTTTCTCATTGTCATCACTCCAAGATTATTGTGAATTTCTCCATAGATGCCCTGGGGCAGGACAATGATTTCATAAGAGGAGTTCCGGGTTCCTATTTAAAGAGTATATCTTCCTATGAGAGGATCAAGCAGTTAAAGAAAAAATATTCTCATCTCTTGGTAGGTATTCATACTGTAATCTCTAAATTTAATGTGAACTCTTTTTCTGAGATCTACAAGGAATTAAAGAAATTGGAGCCCGATTCCTATATTGTAGAGATTGCA
>CAYNIO010000056.1:0-7979 GCA_964397495.1 uncultured Planctomycetia bacterium | reverse complement strand
AAAGACAAAACTTAAAGGAAAGAGCACAAATATCAACATACCTGCAAGAATGCCTGCCTGACTTAAGTATGCCTTAAGGGGCGAAAATACCTCCTCTGCTTCCTGACACAGGCCCGCTCTCCAGAAATGCCTTCCTAAATTTCCCAAATCCGAAAGAGCAATAAACATAGGTTTTTCAGGAGGAAGGGGACTTTTTATTACGCCTAGACCCTCTTTGCTCTCAAGCACTGATTGAAGAGACTTGTTTTTAGAAATTCTAAGACCGTATAATTTGTCTCCTTTGCTAAACAAAACAAACCCTTCTTCATTCATTAAAAAGGCGCAGCCAGTCTTGCCTGTTCTTATGCGGGTTAAGGGAGAAAAGAGAACCTGAACATCAATGAGAGCCCTGCAGATCCCTATAAGGCTGCCAGACTTATCCTCTATAGGTACAGATATGGGTAAAACCCAGCGTTTAAAGACCGTATCAAAAACAATTTCTCCTATTAAAATATCCTTTTTACTCAGGGTGTCCTTATACCACTTCTCCTTTCCATAATAAAGCCGGCTAGGCTGCCCAGAGGAGGCGACTAAACCGGCGTATCTATCAACGATGAATATACTCAAGATATCCGAGCGGTATTTACACAACTGTTTCAATCTCAGACTCAGTTCATTACCTGCATACTTTCTGATAATCTCTCTTCCTGAAATAGACAACCATTTGTTATCTATTTCTTTAAGAAAATTTGCAATCTGCTGAGGGGTCATACCCTGGTATCTTGAGCTTGCCTTAAGAATCTCTTTTTTCCAAAGCACGCTGTTAGAGAAAGAGACCACATTTTCTATCTCTCGCTCCAATCTCTCCTGGAGGGCAAAAGAAAGAATATCGGCTATCTGTTTGTAGCTTGAGGTAATTGTCCTCTTAAGCAGGCCCCAACCCCAAAAATACCCCAAACCTATGCCTAAACCCATACCTACTGCTATGAAAACTACTATGAAAAGAAGAAATTTGGACCTAAGGCTTCTCATCTCCTCTTTTGTTTTTGTTTATAAAATCCTTTTCTTCTTTGAAATCCAAATCGTAAGGCGGGGCGTTGCCAAGTTGCTGAGATAGTCTGTTAATTTCTTCTTTTAACTCCATCATCCTGTATTCCCTGTCTACGGCTGACTTTTTGAACCCTTCCAAGCTTTCAACATTCTCCCTCAACTCCTTTTCCAATTTTTTTGTACCAGTCACGTCCTCTACAAATATCAAAACTTTTTTTTTGCACTCTTCTTCTACGGGAACTATGGTAAAATTCCTGACAGTAAACTTCTTGCCAAAATGCGAAATATACTCTACAGCCTCCAGATAAAAGGATTGGTTTTTCTCTAAGGAAATCTTTATTTTTTCGCTGATACCTGCTTTTTTATAGGTAGGCAACTCAAAAACATTTAGATTCCTAAACTCTTCATAGGAGGCGCCGCTTATACTAAGCATCGCAGGGTTTACATAATCGATACCGCCCTCCTCATTTACCATATATACGCCGAAGGGAGCCTTCTCCAAAATAGTGCGAGTCATTCGATAAGATCTTTCAATTTCACATTGTTGCTCTTTTAAAGAAGTTATGTCGCTCCCAGAACTCAATGTCCCTGTAATTTTTCCCTCTTCACCCCTCAGTACTGCATTGTGCCACAGAATCATCTTCTCTTGCCCACTCTTTGTAAGCACAGGGTTTTCTATATAACTGTATGCTTGAACCTCCCCTTTGTTGAGGGAGAAGAAAATATTTTTTATCTTTTCTCTTTCCCTCTGGGGAAGAAAATTTTCAAACCAGTCCTTGCCTATAACCTCTTCTTTCTTATAGCCCAAAATATCGCATCCGCTCTTGTTGATATAAATTACCTTGCCCTCCCTATCTAAAACCAAAATCAGCACACCGGCAAAATCAAGATATTCTTTTAGAATTTTATTTTCTCTTTCTAAATTTTCATTCATGCTCCTCCTCCTTGCCCGAAAAAAGTTCTTTCAGCTCAAGGCCTCCTTCTGCATAGAATACCCTGCCTGTATTTGTCTCCAAAAACACCCTGCGGCTGTTTGTTCCGCCCAACCTTGAAGCCTGAGGCTTAAGGCCCTGGAAATCCAGATAGCCCAAGACTGACCTCACAACCTCTTGAGAAATACTCCCTTCTCCCAAAACATTCGCCCCCCCTACGAGGGTTAACTTTAAATTTTGTTTTCTGGCACCTAAATTTTCCATACCCCCCAGAAGAACATCTATAGCATCCTGGGCATACTTGGTCTTGTTCTGGGCGTCCCTTTGAGCCCTTCCAGGCAGCATTATGTGGGCTAAACCCCCTGCTCGGAAGTGGGGGCTGTAAACTGTCACTGCCACACAGGAACCCAAAGCAAAACTCCCTAAAACCTCCCCCTTTGAGGCTATGCAAACCTCGCCTATCCCCACATTGATAAAATCTTCCCCAAGGGAAATGGATTCCATACTCTTAAGAGACTAATCTTCGGTCTCTTCTACTATCTCTATCTTTAATATACCGTCTTTTATAGTCTGAGGAGGCAACTCTGCCTTAAGGTTGGAGAAACCTTTTGTGTATAGTCTCTGGGTAATGGCCTCGCTTATCTTACGCAGGTCCTGGAAAGAAAAATCTCTGCCCTCAAAGGATGAGGCTATATCACTCAAGGGTAGAGTCGTCTTTACCCCTTGGATTTCTATCTTTCTTATATATATCCTTATAATCTGCGAAAGGTCCTTCTTCTGTGTTTTCTTCTTAGGGGAGGTAATTCTTTTTTCCAGGCTCTTAAGCCGCTCCTCTTCGTATTCCTGGCGCAAAACCCCTCCTGCGGTCTGGGAAGGGGGAATTTGGCACCACCCATAGAAAGAGGAAACAACGGCCGCCAAAACCAGAATTAGAAAGAGGTATCTTGCGCCCAACACCTTTTTATAAACTCAGTTTGCTTAATAGTGTGGGCGGGAGCCGACTCGAACGGCTGGCCTCTTCCTTGTAAGGGAAGCGTTCTAACCAACTGAACTACCCGCCCGGGGTTCTTATAGAAAAACCCTTCTCTACTGCCTGAAAGAACAAACCTTTCTATCATTATAGCAAATTTACGAAGCAATTAAATCTTTAATTCTCGCTAAACGCAAGACAAATTCCCTCTCCAATTCTGCGAGTTTAGCCTCGATAAGACTGATGGAGCCTTGGATGCGGGGGATGAGAATATATTCCAGGGCATTGACCCTTCTTCGGGTTTTAAGAATCTCCTGAGAGAGCATCTCTAAGCTAACATAAATACGCAAAACTTCTAACAAAGACTCCAACAAACTATCCCTCAACGACAGAACTTTATCCCACTGACAAGGGGTGTCTTTCACTGAATACTTAATCTCCGGGGGGGCAAAAGAGAATTTAGGAAGGCGGAGATTAAAAAGGTATTCATAAACAATATCTATGTCTAAAAGATTTGTATTTTCTAAAATCTTCCTCAAAATCTGAGATGGGGTCTGTATCTTCAGGATTATGAAATTCTCCAGAAATTCTTTGTGAAGGCGTTCGAACTCAGGAAGTATTTTCTGGAATGCTCTTATTAATTTGTGGAATTCAGAGATTAACCTTTCCAGCTTGTCCTGAAGAAGGCTGTGGCCTCTCTGGGCAAGGGTCCTGCGTTTCTTCAGCCTCAATAATTCCATACGGTTGGGATTTACTCTGTTCTTCATTTTTTAGACGAGTGAAACTCCTCCAAAATTTTGGGCCTTACCCTTTTCAACTCCTGAGGCGGAAATTCCCCAAGAAGATTCCAACCGATATCCAAGGTTTGAAAGATAGACCTCTCTTCAAACTCTCCCTGTCTTACAAATTCCTCCTCAAATCTCTGGGCGAATTTAAGGTAAGTTCTATCCAGATCAGTTAAAGCATCCTCCCCTAAAATCAAAGCCAGTTCCCGGGTCTCCTGGCCCTGGGCATAACAGGCGAACAACTGATTAAGCAGGTCTGCGTGGTCTTTGCGGGTTTTATTTTCGCCAATACCTTTATCTTTAAGGCGGGAAAGGGAAGGCAATACATCCACAGGGGGATATACCCCTTTTTTATGCAGTGCCCGGGATAGAATAATCTGGCCCTCAGTAATATAGCCGGTCAGGTCTGGAATAGGGTGGGTCTTGTCATCGTCAGGCATAGTAAGTATGGGGATCATTGTTATAGAGCCTTCTTTGCCTTTAATTCTCCCTGCCCTCTCATAGATGGTGGCTAAGTCTGTATACATATAACCAGGATAGCCCCTTCTTCCTGGAACCTCCTTGCGGGCGCTGGAAATTTCCCTTAAGGCCTCGCAGTAGAATGTCATATCGATAAGGATTACCAAGATATGCATTCCCAACTCAAAAGCAAGATACTCCGCGCAGGTAAGGGCAAAACGCGGAGTAGAGATTCTTTCAATTACCGGCTCATTAGCAAGATTTATAAATAACACCGACCTTTCCAGGGCTCCGGTGCGCCTTAATTCCTGAATAAAGAAATCTGCCTCCTCAAAGGTAATGCCCATACTGGCAAAGACTACCGCAAATTTTTCTTCTCTGCCCATAACCTTTGCCTGCCGGGCAATCTGGGAGGCAAGCCTGTTGTGGGGCAGACCTGAACCTGAAAATATAGGAAGCTTCTGTCCCCTCACCAGAGGATTCATACCATCGATGCTGGAAATCCCTGTCTGAATAAACTCTTGAGGGTAGTCACGGGATGTAGGATTCAAAGGAAGGCCGTTTATATCCAATTCTTTGTCTATGCGCGGCGGAGGAAGAGCATCCCTCACCACCCCCCTTCCAGAGAAAACCCTCCCCAGAACATCACTGCTTACGCCAAAAGTTTCAGTTCTTCCTAAAAATCTTACCTTGCTCTTCTCTATATCCAAGCCTTGTGTTCCCTCAAAAACCTGAACTATGGCCATATCTTCAGAAACATCAAGGACCTTGCCAGAACGCCGACTGTTGTCAGGCAAAATTACTTGGGCAAGTTCTGCGTACTTTATGCCCTCAATATTCTTAACTACCAACAGCGGCCCTTGAACCTGAGTTAAAGTCTGGTATTCTTTAAACATTTTGCGTCTGCTGTTTTATCGCCTCTTCGACCTCTTGAAATCTACCCTCCTCCTTTTCTGGAACAAACTTTAAACGGGCAATATCTATCCTCACAGGAAGTTTAATCAGGCGGGAAAATTCTTTCCCCTTCTTTAAAGCCTCCTGGCAACTTCTATAAAAGAGAATAATGGCTTTTAGAATCTTGTACTGCTTTTTAAAAGAGGTGTAAGCATCTTCGGGATGAAAGGCATTCTGATGCAAAAAGTCTTCTCTTATAGAGCGGGCGACCTCGAGTTTCAACTTTTCTTCGTCGGATAAAGCCTCCAACCCCACAAGTCTGGATATCTCCTTTAATTCCTCTTCCTCCTCCAGAAGCCTCATAGCCTCAATTCTTAACTCCTCAAAATCCTCAGAAACTTCCTGTCTTTTAAACTCCTTTAGAATCTCGTGGTAAAGGGAATAACTCAAAAGCCAGTTTACTGCAGGAAAGTGTCGGGCATTTGCCAAGCGGTCGTCCAGACCCCAGAATACTTTTACTACCTTTAAGGTGGCCTGAACTACTGGGTCAGACAGGTCTCCTCCTGGAGGAGAAACCGCCCCTATAAGAGTAAGGTTCCCTTCCCTGGTGTCTTGGCCCAGACACAATACCCTCCCTGCCCTTTCATAAAACTGGGCTAGTCTTGCAGGAAGATACGCAGGGTAACCTTCTTCTCCTGGCATCTCCTCCATCCTTCCTGAAATTTCCCTCAGGGCCTCTGCCCAACGCGAAGTGGAATCTGCCATTAAGGCTACAGAATAACCCATATCCCTGAAGTACTCAGCAATAGTTACCCCTGTATATATGGAGGCTTCCCTCGCAGCCACAGGCATATTAGAGGTATTAGCAATAATTACTGTCCTTTCCATAAGGGGCCTATCTGTATGAGGGTCTTTCAACTGGGGGAAACTCAACAGGAGGTCTGCAGTTTCATTGCCCCTTTCTCCACAGGCTACATAGACTATTATCTGGGCATCAGACCACTTGGCTAACTGGTGCTGGATTACCGTCTTGCCGGCGCCAAAGGGACCAGGCACACAGGCAGTCCCTCCTTTAGCCACAGGGAAAAATGTATCCAAAACCCTCTGTCCTGTAGAAAGAATCTGGGCGGGTCTTAATCTCTTTTTTATGGGCCTGCTGAGCCTTGCGGGCCAGACCTGATAGAGTTTCAAGTCTACTGTCTCCTTGAGATGTTTCAATCTACATACAGGTTCCTCTAAAGTGAAACTTCCTGAATGAATCTCTAAAATCTGTGCCTCTTTTATATGGGGAGGGACCATTATGTGATGGGTGATTAAAGGTGTCTCCTTAACCTGACCAATAATATCTCCTGCGTAAACGACCTCGCCCTTGTTTTTAAGGGGCTCAAATTCCCATTTCTTTCCCCTGTCCAACGAAGGCAAATCTACGCCTCTTCCTACAAAATCTCCCTGAAGTTCCCGGATTCTACCCAAGGGCCTCTGAATACCATCAAATATCTTGCCCAAGAGACCTGGGCCCAGTTCTACGCTTAGAGGCCGTCCCAAGAGAATTACCTCTTCGCCTGGACCAACGCCTGATGTCTCTTCATATACCTGAATATAAGCCTTATCATCCCTCAATTCTATTATCTCTCCTACCAACCCCAACCTTCCTACCTTTACCACATCATACATCTTTGCACCCATGCAATTCTTGGCTACCACCAGAGGGCCGCTTACCCTTATAATCGTTGGCTTCTCTTTCATTTTCTTAACACCTCTTGCCCCACAGTATTAGTTATAAATCTTTTTATTCTTGAAATTACAGTATCTTCCTCCTGAAAAAAATCTACCAAAGGAATAACCATCTTGGAAGAGTAAAGATTTTTTAGTTTCTCGAATAAATCTCTCTCTGTAAGTATAACTTCGTAGGCACTTAGGTCAGGGATATCCTCCTCTACAAATTTAACCTCAAACCCTAAACTCCTGTACAGCCAGGAAAGAGAACTTTTGCCTACAAATACTATCTTACCCATAAACCCTCTCTATTGCCTCTTTTAAGATTTCCTCCCTGAGGTTATAGAATTTACCCATAATTAGAAATTTACAGACATCTAAATTTAGATTTTTGGCAAGGTAAAACCAAAATACTATCTGGGGGCCAAGAAGCACTCTCTTTTTTTCTTCTAAAAACTCTAATAAAAATCTCTTAATTAGAAATTCTAAGAGGTAATTCTTGTTTTTTTCCAAAAGCATTTTGGCCTCAGAATAGAACTTTCTTAAATTATCCTCCAGAGATAAAAAATCTTTCTTCTCCAGCATTGTTTGAAAATCCTCTGCGCCAGGAAAATTATAAAATTGCCCTTCAAGATTATAAAAACTTGCCCTCAAATGATTTATAATATTTAAACTTTTTAAGTATAAACCTAAAGCCTGCCTTGTCAAACCCCAAGGTTCTTGGGGGAAGATGGGCCAATCCCGGGGAACGAATATCTCTTTAAGGAGGCCCCTTAAATGCTCCTGTGGCAGAAGAAAAAAGCAAATGTTTTCTAGAAATTTTTTCTCCTTCAAAAACACCTCCTCTAAGAATCTCTCGTCTTCTTTGTAATCCCAGGGCAAGAAAAAATACTCTCTCAATTTCAAAAAAATCTCTCTAGAAGACAAGGAAACGCTGTCCTTCAAAGCCTGGGGTGGGCAGATTTTTTTCTCCATAACCCCTATATTGCCCAAAGCAAAACAGTAATCAATCTCCCTCATAGCGGAAAAAACTTTCTAATTCTGGGGCATACCTCTTTCTTAAAAATTCTACAAATTCTTCTTCAAGAACTACAGACTCTTTTATTCCCTGACGGGTGACTAATTGCCTGCGAGGTAGATATTGGGGGTTCTTTTTAAGAAACTCTTTGACCTCCTCTAAGGACTGCCCTATCA
>CAYNIO010000055.1:0-7996 GCA_964397495.1 uncultured Planctomycetia bacterium | reverse complement strand
CCAAAAATTCGCAAGGAAGTTCATCTACCAGAAGATTTAAATTCTCCAATACTAAACCCCTAGCCCTGAGAAACTGACGGGGTCCCACTATTACCTGATTCCTTTGGGGATTGAGGGAAAGAACATAAAGTGGCTGGGAACTGCTTATTCCTAAACCCTGCCTCTGGCCTATGGTATAGGAAAATAAACCCCTATGCTCTCCTAAAACTCTGCCCTGAATATCTACGATTTGGCCTGCCTGAAAAGAAACTAACCCTTTAATAAATTCCCTATAGTCGCCAGACACAAAACATATTTCCTGGCTTGAAGGCTTATTAACCACACTCCATCCAAGCCTCTGCGCTAACCCCCTTACCTCCTCCTTGGTTAAATCTGCCAGGGGGAAAATTATGTGTTTAAGACTGCTTCTTTCTATGGAATACAAAAAATAAGTTTGGTCTTTGACCTTATCTTTGGGAATCTTTAAAAAGAAATCTCCTCTGCGCTCTTCAATCTTGGCATAATGACCTGTACTCAGGCAATCAAAACCCATAGCCAGGGCTTTCTTAAGAAGGCTCCCAAATTTTATGAAACGGTTGCACTCCACACAGGGATTAGGAGTCCTGCCCTTAAGGTATGCTTCCACAAAATTCTTTATAATTTTATCCTCTAATTCTTGAGAAAAGTCCATTACATAATGGGGTATGTTTAATTTATCACAAATTCTTCTGGCATCCTCTAAACCCTGAGGGTGGCAGCACCTGCGGGAATTAACACCCTGCGAATACTTACCCAGACAAAGGGTAATGCCTGCCACCTCAAAACCCCTCTCCTTAAGAAGGTAGGCGGCCACAGAAGAATCCAAACCTCCACTCATAGCCAACAATACTTTTTTACCCATTTTTCTTAAGGTAATTCTCAATGGCAGACCTTAAAGCCTGCTGGGCAAGGACTGAACAATGCATCTTCAAAGAAGGCAATCCTCCTAAGGCATCTACTACATCTCTATTGGTAATTTTTAAAGCCTCCTCGATAGTCTTGCCTTTAACCATCTCGGTCAATATAGAACCTGAGGCTATGGCTGCGCAGCAGCCAAAGGTTTTGAATTTAACATCTGCAATGGTTCCATTCTCTACTTTTATCTGAAGCCACAGGATGTCTCCGCAGGCAGGATTTCCAACCTTAGACTCCCCACTGGGATGCGGAATCTCTCCCACATTGCGGGGATGGATAAAATGCTCTAATACCTTATCAGAATAATCCATATATGTAAACTAAGGTCTCAACGGAGAAAGCGACCGCAGCCTCTTTACTACCCTAGGCAAAACCTCCAATACATAATCGATATCTTCGTCCCGGGTATACCTTCCCAAAGTAATCCTTAAAGAACCGTGGGCAGACTGAGGGCTTAAGCCTATAGACAAAAGCACATGGGAAGGTTCTAAGTCGGCGGAACTACAAGCAGAACCCGTAGAACAAGATACCCCTTCCATATCCAAACTCATAACCAGAGACTCACCCTCTACGTATTCAAAAGAAATATTTACATTGTTAGGAAGCCGTTGGGCAGGGTGCCCATTCAATCTACTATGGGGAACCTCTTCCAAAATTCTTTTTATGAGCCTGTCTCTTAACGAAGTTAATCTCTTGAATTCTCCTTCCCTCTCCCCGGAGGCTATCTCTAACGCCTTGCATAATCCCACAATCCCAAGAAGATTTTCTGTAGAGGCTCTCCTTCTTCCCTCCTGGCCTCCGCCCTCCATAAAAGGAAGAATGCGCACGCCCTCCCTGATATAAAGAAAACCCACACCCTTAGGTCCGTAGAATTTATGGGCAGAAGAACTCAATAAATCTACGCCCAGGTCCTCAACATCCACAGGAATATGGCCCACACTCTGCACAGCGTCAGTATGGAAATAAACCCCTCTGCTTCTACATATCTGCGATATAGCCTTAATATCCTGGATAGTGCCAATTTCGTTGTTGGCATGCATTACAGAAACAAGAATTGTATCTTTGTCTATGGAAGATTCAACCTCCTTGGGGTCAACCCTTCCGTAAGAATCTGTCTTTAAATAATAAACCTTAAACCCCCAATTTTCCAAAGTCTTGCAGACCCTAGTTATGCTGTGGTGTTCAATGGAAGAAACAATAATTTTATTCCCCTTGTCCCTGTTAGCCCAAGATACGCCTTTTAAAGCCCAGTTATTGCTCTCCGTCCCCCCACAGGTAAACACAATCTCCTTCGGCTTTGCGCCTATAAGAGAAGAGACTTTCTCCCGACAGCCCTCTAAAACCTTTTTTGCGCTGCGGCCAAAATAATGCAAACTTGAAGGGTTACCAAAAACTTCTAAGGCGTATTTATTTATCTCCTCCCAGACACGAGGGTCTAAAGGAGTAGTGGCTGCATAATCTAAATATACCTTCTTCATCTCTATCAAAGAGTAACCTTCATAGCCCTGTAAGGACAAACCTTAACACACAACTCGCAAGCAATGCACTTATCCTTATCGAAAACTACCTCTGCTGTATGCCTATCCACGGAAAAAGCCTCCACAGGACATACTGAGACGCATACCCCGCAATGAGTGCACCTGTCTTCATCACGGCTTACATCACGGGCAAGCATCTGGACCTTCACGCCCTTATCCTCTAAATATTCCAGAGCCTCTCTTATGGACTCATCCCTGCCTAACAACTCCAAAACCATCAACCCTTCCTCTTTGGGAGTAACTGAAGCCCTGAGGATGTTAAATTCCAGGTCAAAATCCCGGGAGAGTCTGTAAATAATAGGCTGGTCTACGAGCCTGCGGGGAAAATGTAAAACCACTTTTTTAGAGCTCATTGTTCACCTCCCTCAAGTTGGGAAGTCTCTCTTTCAAAGGCTTAAATCTATAACCTGAATCAGCATGGGGTATCTTCTCTATAGCCTGGGCAAGAAAGAATCTGCCCTCCCTTATCCATCCCTTAAGAATCTCGCAGATTTTGTAAGCCTTAAATAAACTGGAGAGGCTGGCTGTAGGAACAGTTTTCCCCATAACCTCTATCTTTCCAGACCTCAACTGGCTGTAATTAACCCTTCCCAGAACCCTTCCTGTCCCTTGGGGGTAATCCTGACTGTAATCCACTATGGGTGCAAAAATCTTATCGTCAGTAATGGAAAGGGAAAGGGCGATATCCTCATCCAACACAGGTATAGGTATACCTACGCCTACAGAAAGGCTTGACCCATAACCTACCATACTTGCGCCTCTGAGAAACTCTGGATTCATAGTCTTCAAGTCTCCAATGAGAGCAAGCGTCCCTGCAGGAGAAAGAGGCACACCTTGGGGAGTCCTTTCTACTCCAGGATTGTGCTGGGTCCCCCACCAGGCTACAAAACCCGTGCCTCCTCCTAAAAAAATTCTTGTGCCAATACCTATGGTTCTGTAATAGGGGTCGTTAAGCAGGGGGCTGATTTGGCCTGCGCTGCAGTAATAAGCATTGCCTAAATTTGGCTTTAGCACCCCCATATAGGTATAGATTACCTTATCAGAAAGATTCACTGCCACATTGTAATTCTGATAGCAGTTGCGCAAATTAAACAACACTGCTTCGTTTAAATCCTTTATATTTATATAGGTCTTAAGGCTCTTGCGGGGATAGCAGTCTGTCCCATAGGCTTCAGCCTCGAGAAGAATATCTTTTCCTGCTACCAGGTCTTCTATAACATGACCTCCGCCATAGGAAAACTCTCCAGGACGGACTCTGTTTCGGGGATCGTCCTCAGGAATGGCACTTGAGCCGATATATATATCTACAGCAGCAAAACCAGCATAAGCAGGAACTCTGTTCAAGTAAACCCTTCCTCCGCCGAGTTTTATTTTGGGCCTGCTGTGGCCAATATTAAAGTAAGCGCCTGACGAACACATAGGGCCGAAAGTGGCAGTGGTAACCACATCTATCTCCTCATAGGCTTTTTTGGGGCCTTTCTCTTTCACAATCTCCTTCATCTCGCTAGCAGTAACTACCACTACCTTGCCCTTCTTTATCTTCTCGTTTATCTCCTGGATAGTCTTAGGCATCTTTCACCTCCTTCAACCTCTTAGATATAAGTTGCGAAGCTTTTTTTCCTGAAAGAAGCATACCTCCAAAAATTGCTCCCATGCGGGGCGAGCCAAACACAGCATTAGCGCACATTCCGCACACAAATAAGCCAGGATAAACCTCTCTGGTATTGTCTAAAATCTCTATCTCTCCCTTCTCAGCCCACATAGATTTCTCTCCTAAAACTCTGCCTGTGGGGGTAGAAAGATTGGGGCCAACCTTGCGTTCTACAATCTTGCAGACTTCAGCATCATGCCCTGTAGCGTCTACCACCGCTTTAGATTTTATAGCCAAAGGGTCAACATGCAACCCAGACCAACTCACAGAGGACCAATTGAGGACCAAACCCTCTATCTTCTCCTCTCTTATCACCACATCCTCCACCTTTATAAGATTGAAAATCTTAACCCCCTGCTTTAAAACCTTAAAGCAAAACCCAGAAATGGTCTCTAAAGAATCTGCTATATAAAGATTGTCTTTGTAAGGAGAAATCTTTATATCAAACTCCTCCAGAATTTCTTTAGCCTCCTCCTGAATTACGATACGGTTAAACATCATCCCTCCCCCAGGAAGCCCTCCTCCTAACCTCAACTGTCTTTCAAAGATGACTGCCTTAAACCCCTGCTTAGCAAGATAATAAGCGCATATAAGGCCTGCTGGGCCTGCGCCAGCAATAGCCACGTCTACATTCAAATTATCTAATAAATCCTGGGTAAAACTCTGAATTATCCCCCTGGAGATAGTAATCTCATCAAACATACCACACCTCCTTTACAAATTCCAAAGAGAAAGATATCTCTCCCCTGTGTCAGGAAAAACTATCACAATTAACTTGCCCTTATTCTCTTGCCTGCACGCTACCTGACAAGCCGCCCACAACGCTGCCCCACTGGAAATACCTGCAAGTATCCCTTCCTTCCTGGCTAAATCTTTAGCGGTGTTGAATGCATCTTCATCATCTACAGTTATAACCTCATCGAGAAATTCTCTCTTTAAGACCTGAGGTATAAATCCTGCGCCAATACCCTGAATCCTGTGGAAGCCTGGCTCTCTTCCAGAAAGGACCGCGGAATTCTTAGGCTCTACTCCTACGGCCTTAAACTGGGGTTTTTTATCCTTTATAAATTGGGCTATACCGGTAATAGTCCCACCTGTGCCAATGCCTGCTACCACTATATCTACCTGGCCTTGGGTATCGTCCCATATCTCCTGAGCAGTAGTCTTAAAGTGGACCTGGGGATTGGCAGGGTTCTCGAACTGCTGCGGCATAAAAGAATTGGAAATTTCTTTAAGCAGGGCTTGGGCTTTCTTTACTGCGCCCTTCATCCCCTCCTGAGCAGGAGTTAAGACTAATTCTGCCCCTAAAAGAGACAAAAGTTTCCTTCTCTCCACAGACATACTCTCAGGCATAGTAAGTATAAGTCTATAACCTTTCTGGGCGCATATAAAGGCTAAGGCCAAACCCGTATTGCCACTGGTGGGTTCGATTACCACCGTATCTTTTTTTATCAAACCTCTTTTTTCTGCCTCTTCTATCATTGCCAAGCCAATCCTGTCTTTCACGCTGGAAAGGGGATTAAAAAACTCTAACTTGGCTACCAGTTGGGCCTCACACTCTTTAGAAAATTTGTTTAATCTAACCAGAGGGGTATTGCCAACTAACCTAGTTATATCCTGGGCAATCCTCATAAGAACCTCCGCAAATGCTAAATCCTCAAAGCCTCAAGGAAATCCTCGTCCGGCTTCTCTTTAAACTCTACTAATTTATTCCTTAAACCCAATATTTCTATCTCTAAAGAATCGTCCTTGCCCTTTGAAGGACTATATCGAGAGACTATCTTACAACACACTTCCTGGAAAGAATCATTGAATACCCCCCTGCCTAAACCTATAATTTCAGGAAATTGCCTTAACCTGAAGATTATATCTGGGGGGCGAAACAGCTCCTTAAGTTTACGTGTCTCCTTGAAATTTCTGGCCACAATCAGTCTAAAATAAGGGCTTATACGAAAGTGTCTGCCAATCTTAAGAAGCTCTACATTATCCAAAGTAAATTCCTCATGCTCTATGAGGTCTCTCAAGCGCTGACAAAATCCAGGGTCAGTAAGCAAACAGCCTCCTGCAGGAGAAAAATACCCCTTAAGACTAAAATGCACTGCTAATTCTAACTGGAATTTACGGCTTCTTCCCTTAAGACCTAAGAGCTCTTTGCGCTCAACCCAGCCTTCTTTTTCGGGAAGCGTCTCCTTAAGCAATTTTGCGCTCAGGGGCCTTAAAATCAAACCCTCAAGACCTGAATCCTTCTCAATTATCTCAAGCGCAGTCCTAGTCTGGGACTTTGGCCTCTGGCCCAGAACTTCGCCTGTAATAATAAATTTAGCGCCTTCATTAAGCATAATTTCTTTAGCATACCTAAGCATAAGTATTTTGCAATCTATACAGGGATTAAGATTTTTGCCAAAACCATAACGGGGCCTTCTAATTATCTCAAGATAATCTTCCTTAATATAAACTATCCTAAGTTTAACTTCTAAATCTTTGGCTAATCTCTCCAGAAGGCTCTCCTTCTTTCCATCTATGGGAGAAAAGGGCGTGGAGAAAGAGAGGGCAGTTATCTGGGGTATTTTTTTGCGTACCAATTTTACGGCTAAACAACTGTCAAGCCCCCCTGAAAAAAGCGCTAATGCCTTCATCATTTAAATACTATACATTAAAAGTTTCCTCTCTGAAATTTTGTGCTGAGAAACTAAATCCTGCAAGGTTAATTTTTCCAGAACAGAGCTGATGCTGCTTCCTATCGTCTGCCAGAGATTACGCGTTCCGCAAAAAGAAACCCGCGAACAAACCTTTTCGTCCTTAAGGCAGTCTATAATATTAATATCCCCCTCTAAAGCCACGATTACTTCTTTCAAAGTTACCTGAGAAGGGTCTCTACCCAATACATACCCTCCCTTAGAACCCCTGAAGGAGCGCACCAAGCCTCTGGATTTAAGGAGGAGCACTATCTGGGAAAGATACTTTTCTGAAATGCCCTGCCTTTTGGCTATGTCTTTAAGGAGCACACACCCCTTGCCATAATTCTGGGCTAAATCTAACATTAAGCGCGTGCCATACCTTGTGCGTGTAGACAACCTCATAACTTCCTCCTTTATTACTACTAATACTATAAAATTAGTAGAGATTATATCTCTAGATTCTGCCTTGTCAATAAAAATCTTAGTCTTCATAATTTGACAAAATAAGTTGACAAAATAAGCCGGACTTAAAATGTCAAATTAAGGGAGGGTGAAACACTGTTTTATCCTGCATACGCTGCATATATCCTGGTCTGTAGGTTCTCCACAAAGAGAACACTCTTTTAAGGTTTTATTTTCTTTTAAAAAGAATCTTACCCTACTTAAACTGCGCACAAAATCTAACTTAAACCCAGGCCTCTTCTCTTCCATTACCTTCAAAACACCGTTCCACTTATCTTTCCTTAAAAAATAGGAACAGCGGGAGCAACCTGCTACTACAATATGGTTAAACTGGGTATATAAAAGGTTCTCCTCCTCCAAGGTCTCAAATAAAGGCCTTATGCGCTCTACTAATTTGGAGTGGTTAGATGCGGTATGGGGCTTTAATTTATCTATCCAAGAAAAATTCCCTGAGAACCAATTTTTAAAGAAAAATCTTACTGCATCGTCAGCGCAGTGGCCGGTGGCAATCTTATTGAAATTATTCTCTCGGGCAAACCTATTAAAGGTATATCTCTTAAATGCCCCGCACAGGGAACAAAGTTTCCTCCTTAACTTTCTGCTTGCCTCTTCAAGAGAAAAAGAAAAAAAGTCGCTGAACCTGAAGATATGCAGGGCTACATCCCTTTCTTCGCAGAAAGCCCTCACAATCTCTTGAGTCCTTTCGTTAGTACAACTGCTAATTCCCACGTCTA
>CAYNIO010000054.1:0-8083 GCA_964397495.1 uncultured Planctomycetia bacterium | reverse complement strand
CTGTATTTAAGAATATCAGATCAGAGACTTGCCTGTAAGAAGTCTGTAAACCTCAAGGTATTTCTGCGCTGTTTTCTCTACTATCTGAAAGGGCAATTCTGGACCAGGATGGGTCTTATCCCAGTTGAGGGTCTCAAGATAATCGCGCACAAACTGTTTGTCGAAACTGGGCTGAGGTCCTCCTGGAGAATATCTGTCTTTTGGCCAGAAACGCGAAGAGTCCGGCGTCAAGATTTCATCTATTAGCATAAGTCTACCTTCATAGAAACCGAACTCAAATTTTGTGTCAGCAATAATTATGCCCTGCGACTCGGCATACTGGCTTGCCCTCTGGTAAATCTCAAGACTTATATCCCTCAATTGAGAAGAAATATCTTTTCCTAACTCATCTTCTACAAATTCGAAACTTACATTGACATCGTGGCCTGTTTCTTCTTTGGTGGCAGGAGTGAATATGGGCTGGGGCAGTTTTTCTGACTCCCTAAGACCGGGGGGCAGCTTTATTCCACATATAGAACCGCTATTTTTATACTCCTTCCACCCAGAACCAGAAAGATAACCTCTCACCACACACTCTAAAGGTATGGGTTTTACCTTCTTAACTAACATAGAACGCCCTTCAAGAATTTCTCTGTATTTTTTAAGCTCCTCGGGGAACTCTTCAAAATCTGCGCTGATTAAATGGTTAGGGACAATACCCCTGGTAAAATCAAACCAAAAGACAGATAACTGATTAAGGACCTTGCCTTTGTAGGGAATGCAGGTAGGCAACACTACATCAAAGGCAGAAATTCTGTCTGTAGAAATAATTAAAAGTTTATCTCCTAAGTCGTAAATATCTCTAACCTTGCCCCTCTTAAAAAACTCTATATCAACAAGGTTTGTCCTCTGCAAAACCTGTTCTTCCATAATACTCCTCCTCTAAACGACGGGAAACTTTTCAGGAGCAATATAATCTCCAAACTTCTCCCTTGCTTCAAGGAGACGCCCTCTCTGTTCATCGAGAATATTAAAAAGTTCTTGAGGCACATTCTCTGCTTTCTTCTGCCAAAATATTCTCACCCTTTCTATCTTATCCAGATTTTCTTTAACGCGGATGGTAAACTGTTTTATATAATCCTGGTGAGAGTAATCCTTGTTCAGGATATTTTTGAAAAGGGGCCTCAAATCTTCATAAAGCGGCAATAAGCCTGTGGGGGATTTTAATACTCTTACATCTGCGTTCACCCTCAATTCCATCCATTTTACCCATACATGTTTGTCTTGTTTACCATTTAAGAAATGCCCGGTATCTTTGTCGCGCAAGAAATAATTTACACCGAAAATTCGCACAGGGTATTTTAACTTCCTGCCAAAAGAAAGATAATTCTTGATATATTCTCCCAGGGATACTGAAACAAAATCCTGAATGCTCATAACATTTATTTCTTGTTTCCCTTCCTCGCCTACTATGGCGAAGGTCGTCTCTGTCTCTAGGCCTGCTCCGTAAATCACCACGCCATGCTCCCAACTATAACCCTCCTGCACAGGAACAAACGCTTTGGAATCTCTCCCCCCAAACATTATCCCCGAAAGTTTTACTCCTTGGGGATTCTCCAATTCTTCATCGCAATTGGCAAGTGCCTTAAGGGAAACTGTATAGCGGGCGTTCTTGTGAGAAGGCGATATCTTGTTCCCTTTATCATCTGTCTTGCCTTCCCACCACCATCCTGTGTAGTTCCTTCCTTCTTTAGGAATTTCGCAACCCATACCTAACCACCAAGGTCTGCCATCTTTTATGAGGACATTGGTAAAAATTATCTCTCCTGGAGAATTAAGGACTTTAAAAATCAAAGGGTCATCCTGAGGATTGACATCTTTAATAATTCCGAATATTCCTTTCTCTACATTAACCGCCCGACATTCCCCGTTTATTTCTCTCACATAGGCTAAATCATCGGCAAGTATATTTTCTCCGGGAAGCATAGCAGTAGAAGTCTTTCCACAGGCAGAAGGGAAGGCACCAGCAAAATAGGTCTTCCTTCCTTTGGGCCCATGAATTCCCACAATCATAAAATGCTCTGCCAACCACCCTTCCCGGCAGGCTTTTCTTATAGCCAACCTCAGAGCGAGTTTCTTAAACCCTATAGAATTGCCTGCGTATTGGTTATTCACGCTATAAACAGTATCAGCAAGGTAGTCTATATAAATCCTTTTTTTGTCAATATCTACTGAAACCTTATCTTCATTGAGTCTGCCACTTGAATGCAGAGTTCTAAAAATCTGAGAACTTTCTGAAAGCTTGCAGAATGTCTGGTATCCCTGGCGGTAGAGCAAATCTACAGAATGGGCCACATACCAGGAGTCTGTGCACTCCATACAGGGTATGGTAAATACTGAATCTGCTGGGCCCAGAATCAAAAATCTTACAATCATAGTCTTGCCCTTCATAGAACCTTTAAGAAAAGAAAATACCTCCTTAAGACCCTCCTCGCGTTCTATCTGATTTAAGGTGGGGCTAAGTTTATCGCCTTTGGGCACTAAGAATTTTGTAGCCTTCCTGTCCCTTCCCTGATCTTGAGGGCCATCAAAATGAAATGTGTGGCCTGGAGTAATAAGGGCGCAGGATTCCTCTCCTGATACTACGGCCATATTCTTGATATGGACTACTTCGTCAGGTGTATCTGAACAGATAAATACGTCTTGGGGCTGGCATAATTTTATTGCCTCGTAAATAAATCTGTGGACAGCAGGATTCTTTATCTTTCCTATCTTTTTGAACTCGACTCCATTTATTAAAGGTTTTAACTCCTCTAAATAATTCATAATTTAACCACCCTTAGCTCTCAATAGCTCTGCACCTGCCCGGCCTGGGCTCGAACCAGGACACTAGGACCCAAAATCCCATGTGCTACCAATTACACCACCGGGCAATTTAGAAATCTAACTTTGAAAGGTCTATGTCAGGACCCGATGAAATGTCTGAAGAATCCGCCTTTTTTTCCTCTGCCGTTGGAATTGGAGTCTCCCCTACAGAGGAAGAAGCAGGTTTAGACTCCCCTCCTAAACTCTTCTGGGATTCTAACTCTCTTTTATAAGCCTCAAGAACCTTCTCCTGAAGATACTGTCTGAATTGCTGGTTTATGGGATGGGCTATATCCTGATGTTGCTGCTGGGCACTAGTTTTATCAAAGTCTTTGGGTGGTGGAGGCAATTGTATACCACACCAATTACAATAACGAGAACGCATCTCTACTTTTTTCCCACAACGGGGGCAAAATATCCTCACTTTCCTGGCGGGCATAGCAATGAATAAACCCTGATTGCCCTGGATAACCTTGACAAACCTCACTACAAACTGGTTGTCAAAGGTCACTGTAGCATAAGCCTTGAGTTTTTTGTTGCTTGCCTCTTTAAGTTGAATCTTTACTTCCGTCACCTCCATAATCGCTCCTCCTGTTAGAAAGTCTTAACCCTTACAAAATGCCATCTACCCCATTCTTTGGGGAAATCCCTTTTCTTTAACTCTATGGCAAATACCGTAGGACCGCTACCTGACATACCTGTAATTTCCATTCCATTTCTCAAAAAAAAATCCTTTACTTTATCTATGAGAGGCAAAATCTTAACTGCGCTCCTCTCCAGGGCGTTAAAGCAACCTTGTTTTAAAAGAACAAAATCCTTTTCCCTTAAGGATTTTAAAATTATATTAACATTATCTATATACCTTGTCAATCCAAGACGAAATTGGGAAAAAACTCTCTTAGTGGAGAGGCCACGAGGATAAATAGCCAAAATATGAGAAAATTTATTCTTGAAAGACAAAGGTTCTACAACCTCCCCCTTGCCCCTAACCACGGCAAATGAACATTCCTTCAGAAAAAAAGAGGTATCCTTGCTTATAGAGGAAAGAAGATTACTCAAATCTTGGCAGGAAAGTCCTAACCTAAGGAACTTATTAAGAAATAAGGCAAAATAAGAAGCATTGGAAGAATGTCCTCCCAAACCTGCACCTGGAGGAATATTCTTCTTAAGGAAAATATTGAAACCCTGACTAAGATCGAATCTTTCAAAGAACAGATTGTAGACATCTCGCAGGGAATTTTTGTAAGGGTTTATTTTGTAGCCTTCTGTTTTTATATTGAGACCGCAAGAATTCTTAGGCTCAATATAGATATAGTCGCACAAAGAAATCTTCTCCATCACAGAAACCAAATAATGATAATTATCCTGAGGGTCTCTTCCTAAAATGTTAAGATAAATATTTATCTTGGCAGGAGAAACTATTTTAAATGGCATTCAGAAGAGCGCGCGCCTCTTTACAAAGATTCTCTGCATCGAGGCCGTATTCTTTAAGTAACTCTGAAGGTTCTCCAGACTGACCAAATTTATCTTTAATGCCTATACGCTTCAAGGGGACTCTCAAGTTATAACCGCACACAACCTCTGCCACTGCACTCCCTAATCCGCCCATTATGGTATGCTCCTCGCAGGTGATTATTGCCTGCGTCTTCTTCGCACAGTCAATAACTACTTCTTCATCTAAAGGCTTGAGAGTAGGCATATTCACCAATCTGCAACTTATACCCTCTTTCTCCAAAATCTCGCAGGCTAAAAGAGCCTGCCAGACCATTATCCCGCAGCAGATAAAAGTAATGTCCTTGCCCTCCTTTAAGACGTAGCCTTCCCCCAACTGAAAATCTTTCTTGCCCGAGACTGTAGGAACTTTGGGCCTGCCTAATCTTACATAAAAGGGCCCAGGAGTATTGTAAGCAATGAATATTGCCTGGCGGGTCTCTGGTCCATCGCAGGGCACAAGTATCTTCATGTTAGGAATACACCTCATCAAGGCTATGTCTTCATTGGCCTGGTGCGAAGAACCGTCAGGACCCACAGTTATACCTCCATGGGTAGCCACAATTTTTATATCAAAATTGTTATAACAGATAGTGTTTCTTACCTGGTCCAAAGCCCTAGCAGTAGCAAACATAGCAAAAGTAGAAACAAAAACAATCTTGCCACAACTTGCCAAGCCTGCAGCTGTAGCCATCATATTCTGCTCTGCTACCCCCATATTGAAAAATCTCTCAGGAAACTGCTGCGCAAAAAAAGCGGTGCGTGTAGACCCCGAAAGGTCTGCATCAAGAACTACTATACGCTGGTCTTTAGCACCTAACTCCAAAAGGGTCCTGCCATAAATATCCCTAGCGTATACATACTCAAGATCAGCCATTTAATTCCTCCAGGGCCTTTTTAGCCTCGTCCTCTGTCGGCGGCCTTCCATGAAAGTCTACTACGTGCTCCATAAACGATACGCCCTTGCCCTTCACTGTATGGGCTATTATACAGGTGGGCTTCCTTTTAATGGATTTTGACTCATCAAAAGATTCCAGAATTTCCTCGACATTGTGACCATCACACTGCACAACATGCCAGCCAAAAGACTCCCATTTGTCCACCAAGGGCTCTAACCCCATAACCTCTTCCACTCTCCCATCTATCTGGAACCTATTGTAATCTACAATGGCGCAGAGGTTGTCTAAGCGGAAATGAGAACTTGCCATGGCTGCCTCCCAGACATTCCCCTCCTGGATTTCCCCATCCCCTAAAAGCACATACACCCGGTAATCCTTTTTGTCTATCTTCCCTGCCAAAGCCATTCCTAAAGCTACACTCAAACCCTGTCCTAATGAACCTGAAGCCACATCTACCCCTGGGGTGCGCCTGTCGGGATGCCCCTGAAGAATGCTGCCCAACTTCCTTAAAGTGAATAGTTCTTCTTGGGGAAAATAACCACTAACAGCCAGAGCCGCATACCAAGCAGGACAGGCGTGCCCCTTAGAAAGATGAAAGCGGTCCTTGTTTTCCCAATGAGGATTTTTGGGGTCATGCCTTAGAACCTTAAAATATAAACAGGCCATAATATCGGCACATGAAAGAGAACCTCCAGGATGTCCACTCTTAGCCTCCTTCAGCATCTTTATCACAAGCCGCCTTATAAGCCTGGCCTTATCCTTCAAATCCTCAATGACTCTCTGCGGGTATGTCATTTTCAAAAACCTCTTTGAGTTTCTTCTTCAACTGAGGATTGTCCTTTTTCCTCAAAGACTCTTCCCAATATTTGCGTGCCTCGGCGTATTTCCCCAAATTATAATAGATTTCTCCCAGATGCTCAAGTATTATTGGATCGTCCAAAGACCTATTTGCTTTCTCTGTATATTCCAAAGCCTTCTCGAAATCTCCCTTCTTAAAATAGATCCAGCCCAAACTATCTAGATATGCTCCGTTATCGGGGTCAAGCTTTAAAGCCTCTTTAACAAGATTCAAGGCTTCATTAAGCTTTATGCCTCTTTCCGCATAAAGATACCCCAAACAATTTAAAGCATCTCTATGCCTGGGGTCTATTGTCAGGACTTCCTTCCATGTCTCTTCAGCCTTTTCAAAATCTTGCTTCTTATAATAAATGTACCCCATGTAAAATAGGGCGTCTTTGCTTCGGGGATGGGTTTTAAGATAAGAAGAAATTAATTTTTCTGCCTTAGTGAGTTCTTCACGCTCGATATAAAACTCCACCAAAAGAAACATTAAACCTGTGTTCTGCGGGTATATGCTGAGAGCCTCTTTCAAAGAATCCTCGTATTCTCTCTCTGCATCTTTGAGGCGATTTTCTTCTCGGTAAATAAGTATGAGGTAGAGGCGGGAGTAAAAATCTTTGGGGTCAAGTTTTTTAACCATCTTCAATTCCCGTTCGGCTTCCTGAAGTTTGTTCTTATCCAAATATAACATTGCAAGATGTCTGTGGATTGCAGGAGAATTATAATCATATTCCT
This sequence comes from uncultured Planctomycetia bacterium, assembly GCA_964397495.1. Lineage (GTDB taxonomy): Bacteria > Omnitrophota > Gorgyraeia > Duberdicusellales > CBEUCJ01 > CAYNIO01. Next base: position 1,274 of record CAYNIO010000054.1, on the reverse strand, counting down.
TGGCTTTATTCAATTCTTCTATAGCCTCTGAATATTTCTTCTCATGCTCGTAAAGAAGACCGCGCATAAAATGCTTCAAGGAGGACGGAAGGGAAGAACTGCGGCTATAACCTTTAGCCGCAAGACACAAAAAGACACCTATCACTATAAGTATTCTTTTTGACATTATGGAGGGAAGAATTATCTCTTCTTCTTGTGCCTTAAAGACTTTCTTCTCTTTTTAAACTTATGACGCTTAACCTTTCTTAGTTTCCTCTTCCTTCCGCAGGGCATAAATCTCTCCTTAATAGACGAGTTTATTCAGTGAAAACTCAAATATTCCTTCAGCACCATTCTCCTTAAGAAGAGGCACGAGTTTCTTGACCTCACCTTCCTTGACTACCACTTCTAAGGCTACCCATTCTTTATCAGTAAGATAAGAAATGGTAGGATTGCGTAAAGAAGGGAGGACCTTAATTATTTTATTTATATTTTTGTGGGGAATATTCATTTTAAGACCTACCATGCCTTGGGCCTGCATAGCGCTTTTAAGGAGAAGGAGCAAAGAATCGATCTTTTTTCTCTTCCAGGAATCTTTATAAGAATCTCTATTGGCAATGAAACAGGTTACTGATTCGCAAACTGTATCTATCACCCTCAGATTGTTTGCCCGCAGCGAGGCTCCGGTCTCTGTCAGCTCTACAATGGCATCTACCAGGCCTGCTTTAACTTTCACCTCTGTAGCCCCCCAACTAAATTCTACCTCTGCTTTTATCTTATTTCTTTTAAGAAATTTCTTGGTGACATTCACTAACTCTGTAGCAATTCTTTTATCTTTAAGGTCCTTTACGGATTTTATAGAAGACTCCTCCCTTACAGCAACAACCCATTTTACCTTCCCCAGAGTTTTCTTGGCATAAGGCAATTCCTCTAATATTTTTACGCGAGAATCGTTCTCCTCGACCCAGTCTCTACCTGTAATACCACAATCCAAAGCCCCATCTTCTACGTATCTTGACATCTCCTGTGCCCTCAGCAGATAAGGCTCAAGTTCTTCATCATCTATGGAGGGGAAGTAAGACCGCAGTGGACAGGAAACAGAAAATCCTGCGTCTCGAAAAAGAGCAAAAGTTGCCTCCTGTAAACTTCCTTTAGGTAAACCGATCTTTAGCTTCTTTTTCCTCATAGTGGATTTTATTATAAAATAACAATCTTCTATTGTAAAGAGTTAAAAGTCTATTTGTCAAGCCAATTTAAAAATGTCCTGTTTTTACCAAAATAAAAATGTCCGGTTT
>CAYNIO010000053.1:0-8113 GCA_964397495.1 uncultured Planctomycetia bacterium | reverse complement strand
ATTCGCTATATTTTAGATATTAGCTGATATATAATAATCATTAGAAGGTCAAATTTCCGAGAGGATATTATAACTAATTTTTGCACGGGGAGGGGCCAGTCAGCAAAACCCCTGGATTTTGCTTAAAGGAAGTTCGGATTTCGTCCAAAACACGAAGAATCTAAATCCTGAAAGATGTAATAAATTTGCGGGAAAAACGGGCTTAGTGAATATAATCCTTGCAATTCCCCAAAATTATGAGAAGATAATTTATCTTAGAAGGACATATGCAGCATATTTTAAGGTACAAGAAAAATTACCTATTACGCATAATTATCCCCTCTTACCCTCGGTTTAATGTATATTCCTTTCTTGCCCACAAGACCACTGCCTTAGGCCCTGTTTGTGTGGCTACAAGTGCCAGAGAAGTTGAAAACTGGCAGGTGGAGATTATCGATGAAAATAATTTTCGTAATCGGCATCTTAGAGATTCCTCAGGCAATGTAAATCACAGGTTGCTTCAGCAAATGAGACCTGCAGATGTGGTGGGGTTTTATGCAGGATTGACCTGCACTGTGCCCCGCATTTATAGTCTGGCAAGATTTTATAAACAGAGGGGAGTGATAACCCTTGCCGGAGGCCAGCACTTCGTAGAGGAGACCATCCCTGAGGCCCTATCTTCAGGGATAGACTGTGTAATAAGGGGAGAAGCAGAGATTACCATAAAGGAGGTTCTCAGGGCTTTCTTAAAAGGAGGAAATTTCTACTCTATAAGAGGCCTTGCCTTCAAAGAGGGCAATAGGATAATTTATACCCCTTCCAGACCCCCTATCCAAGACCTTGACAGTCTTGCCCTGCCTGATTTTACCCTGTTAAGAGAGGCCAGGATGAGTTTTTTTCCTGTAGGCAGGGTCAGGGGTTGCGGGATGAATTGTGAATTCTGCACAGTCAAGGGTAAACCTCGTTATGCCTCGGCGGAGAAACTCCTTGCCCAGGTAGATAATCTTGTAAGGACGATGAATGCAAAAGAATTCTTTATTGTAGACGACCTCTTCGGTCAGGACCACGGGGAATCCCTGAGGTTGTGCAGGTTGTTAGAAGAGTACCAGAAATCCAGGGGTATACATTTAAGATTTACAGTGCAGATTCGCCTGGATAAGGCAAGAGACGAAGAGTTGTTAAAAGCCATGAGACAGGCAAACATTGGGGTGGTAACTATTGGTTTTGAATCCCCCATTGACCAGGAACTCAAGGCTATGAATAAACAGTTGAATTCAAAGGACATACTGAGTTTTGTCAGAGTCTTCCAAAAGTATGGATTTTTTATCCACGGTATGTTTATTTTCGGTTATCCTGCAAAAGAAGGGGTCCAATTTCAGATGTCTGTTGAGGAGAGGATAGGATACTTCAGGGATTTTATAAAAAAGGCGAAGATTGATACCATCCAGGTGGTATTGCCTGTTCCTTTGCCTGGTACCCAGTTAAGGCAGAGGCTCCTGCACCAGGGTAGGGTATATCCTCTTTCAGTATTGGGTTGGCAATATTATGACAGCGCCTTTCCCCTTTTTGAGCCAGATTATCCCCTCAGCCCGGAAGAGATGCAGTTGGCCATCCGCAGGATTATGGGCAATTTTTATCACATAAGATATCTGTTTATGTTTCTGTTGAACCTGGCGTCTGTGGTTGGTTTGCCTTTCTATTTTAAGCGGATAAAATCAGGATGGAGAAGGTGGTCCAGAAACTTCCGTAATTACATTTTTAGAATCATTGGCCAAAGGCTCATAAGGTCTTGGACTGCCCAGGTATACAAAGAGTTATTCTGGGAAAAATTACAAAAGGCAAAATCTTCCCTCACTTCTTGATCTTTTCTTTTCAATCAGGTATAAATGTGAGAAGGTAAGAAGAGGCTACACGCGGCTGATTATTGAAAATCTCTCAATAGTTGTCAAAAAGCAGAAAGATTTATCAAGCACCACTATAAAATTTTTTTACAAATTTTCAAACAAAACAAAGGATGTTTTAGTTCCAAAGTCGGCCGTAATGGAAATGGCGAGAGGACAATTTACGCATTTTTGTTGATACTATCTGTTAAGTTTCTTGTCTTGGTTGATAGAGAAAATCTGGTAAAATTACAGAAATAGTCAGTAAGGTTTCAATACTAATGATGTGATGAAGAGAGCCAAGAATTTTTTCCAAGGGATAGGTTTAAACGTCATCCTTTTAGGTCTGACGAGTTTCATAAACGACATCTCAAGCGACATGATATTCGCTGTTATGCCCTTTTTCATCGCCTCTTTAGGAGGGGCGGGAATTGCAGTAGGGTTAATTGGTGGGCTGGGGGATAGTATCTCCGGCATATTGAAGGTTTTTTCAGGATATTGGTCTGATAAATTTGGGAAGAAAGCGCCTTTTATATTTGGAGGATATTTTGTATCATCTCTTGCAAAATTGTTGTTTCCCTTTGTAAAGACATGGCCAGTGTTAGCGGTGTTAGTTCCTATAGAGCGAATGGGAAAAGGTCTGCGCACCGCACCAAGAGATGCGGTGATTAGTTCTTCAACTTCGGCGTCTGTCCGCGGCAGGGCTTTTGGTATACATCGTGCCTTGGATACCCTGGGTGCTTTTGTGGGGGCAGGGGGTGCGTTTCTTCTTTTTTGGATTTGGAAATTCGAGATCAGATCGATTTTGTTTATCGCGGCAATAATTGCTTTTTTTGCTTTGTTGCCTATTTTGTTCCTTAGAGAAAAGCAGGCTCTGCACAGGGATTTATCTTTAAGGGTAAGTTTGAGAAATCTTCCTCTTAATTTTAGGCGCTATCTAGTTGCAGCAACTATCTTTGCTTTGGGAAATTTTACCTATATGTTTTTTGTTTTAAAGTCAAAGATGGCATTCGAAGGTATATTCAGCAAACGATTTGTTATAGCCTTGCCCATTCTTCTTTATGTTTGGTTCAACATCATTTATGCCTTCTCCTCAATACCTGCAGGGATACTTTCAGATAAGATTGGCAGGAAAAAAACTCTTATCTTAGGCTATTTTGTTTATTCATTTACCTGCGCAGGTTTTAGTCTGGCTAATTCTCTGGGTTTATTCTTGCTTTTATTCGCTGTATATGGATTATCTTTTGGACTAATAGAAGGAGTAAGTAGAGCATACGCTTCTGATTTTGTGCCTGATAATTTAAGGGGTACAGCCTTAGGGACATTCCATACCTGTGTTAGTTTAGCGGTTTTACCAGGAGGAATGATTGCAGGGGTGCTCTGGAATATCAATCCCTCTTTTACGTTTATTTACGGCGCTACCCTGGGAATTCTATCAATTCTTTTTTTGACGAAGGTTGGTCGTAAAGGAGAGGAAGCAGGATAAAAACAATCAACCCCTCTTAGACAAGGCCATTTAGTCTAAGGGCGTATCTTTTTCAATTGAGTCGAGTTTTTGCTAAAGATACATTCGTATATTTAAAATGAGGATGAGTCTATAATGCCTTGAGTTATTTTAGTCTATGAAGAGTTCGCCAGATGAAGTTAATATTATTCAAAACCCATATTCTTTGTTTAATCTTGTTGACAAATTTAGTGCAAAGCCTTGACAGAATTTGATAGTATGTTATAAGTAAGTAAAATTTTTCATTACCCTAGTTTGTGAAAAAAATCACAAATGGAAAATAAGCTAAGATTTATAGACCATAACTCTTTTCCGGAATTTTTGAAATCTCTTAAGGCAGAAGGTTATACCCTTTACCTTCCCCAGAAAATCAATGAGGACGATTTTACCTTTGTTAAAGACGCGTCAGACTATGTTTTTAATCCTTACCGCTGCCTTGAGCCGCTGAGGAGTTTTATAAATCCCCTTTCAGATAAGGTCGCAGATTACTTTGGGCATCATCAGCAAATTGTCTCAGGCAAAAAAGCAGTTCTTGGCGTAAAGAGTTGCGACCTTTTCTCTCTTAAGGTTCAGGATTATATATTCTTGGAAGGAGTATGCCAGGATCCTTTTTACAAGGCAAATAGACAGAATACCTTAATTATTTCTTCTGATTGCACCTCTCCCAAAGAGGTTTGTTTTTGCAAGGCTTTAGGGATAGAGCCCTACCCTCAAGAGGGATTCGACTTAAATATATCTGTGGTAGAAGGCGGTTATGTAGTAGAAGCAGGCTCCCTTAAAGCAGAACAATTGCGCAGCAAGACCTCTTCTCTGTGGCAGGATGTTCCTGAAAAATATTTAGAGGAGAGGGATAGGAATAGAAAAAATATGAGTGCCCTCTTGGAAGAGAAGGTTAGAGGTTTTCCTCCCCAAGAGAAGATATACCCTGCTTTAAAGGAGGGGTATGAATATAGTGTGTTCAAGGAAGAGGCTTTGAAGTGCGTAGAATGTGGGGCTTGTGTTTTTAGTTGTCCTACCTGCCATTGTTTTTTGCTTTACGACGAGCCTGAAAATAGCAGCAACCTGAAGACGAGAATTTGGGATGCGTGCCAGTTCAAGAATTTTGCCAAAGAGGCAGGGGGGGCTAATCCTTTGAGATGGCGTTATGAGAGGTTGAGAAACAGGTATGTTAAAAAGTTCGAATTTTTCAAAGATAATCTAAACATCTATGCCTGCACAGGTTGTGGCAGGTGTATTGAGTCCTGTATAGGCAAGATTGATATAAGAGACGTGCTTAAAAATTTGGTTAAAGAGTATGGAAGAGCCTCAAAAATTAGTTGAAGTAGAGAATCCTTATACTCCTATAAGGTGTAGGATAACAAAAATTATTGATGAGACTTCCAATATAAAGACTTTTCGCCTGGAGCCTGAGGAGGATTTCAGGTTTAAGGCGGGCCAGTTTATTCAGCTTACTGTCCCAGGGAGAGGAGAGGCGCCTTTCACCCCTTCTTCAAGCCCCTACGAGAAAGAGTATCTTGAGACGACTATTATGCAGACAGGCCGGGTTACATCTTACCTGCATAATATGAAAGAGGGGGATTATATAGGCATAAGAGGTCCTTATGGAAAGCCTTACCCCATTGAGGAATTCTACGGGAGGCAGGTGCTCGTTGTGGGGGGTGGCGTGGGTTTTGCCCCTTTGAGGTCTTTATTATTTGCTTTGTTTCAAGAGATACGCAAGTTTAAGAAAGTTTTTCTAAGATACGGTGCCCGCACTCCTCAGGACATAGTTTTTAAGTACTTGCTTGAAGGCTGGAAAAATATAGAAAACTTTGATATGGTTCTTACTGTAGATAAAGGAGACCCCTCCTGGAAAGGCAATGTAGGGGTGGTGACGACCATTTTAGATAATCTGGATTTAGACCCTTCAGAAAGCGTTGCCTGTGTGTGCGGGCCTCCTATAATGATGAAGTTTACAACCTTTAAATTGGTGGAATTGGGGTTCAGAGAGGAAAACATACTTCTTTCGATGGAGAAGAATATGAGTTGCGGGGTTGGCAAATGCGGACATTGCAGATTGGGTAAGTTTTTCGTTTGCAAGGATGGGCCTGTATTTAGATATTCGGAGATAAAGGGCTATCACGACATATGGGGATGAGAAAGAGGCTTCTTGTAGATTTAGATAAGTGTAGAGCCTGCCCTGAATGCAAAGCAAGTTGTTCCTATCATTATCATAAAGACAACAGAGGTTTAAACCATCTCATAGAATACCTTACTTTTTCTGTAATCTGCAGGCAGTGTGAAGATGCTCCCTGTATTGCCAGTTGTTACCACAATGCCCTTTATAAATTGGAAGATGGTAGGGTGAGACGTTCGAATTTCTTATGCACTTCTTGCAAAAGTTGCCTTCTGGCTTGTCCTTTCGGGACCATAGTATACCCCATGCTGGATTATATAACCTCAGGTTGCGACCTTTGCCTGGAAAAGAATGAACTTTTGTGCGTAAAGACCTGCCCTTATGGGGCACTTTCTTTCGTTGAAGTAGAGGAGGACCTCGATAAGGGCATATATTTGGTAGAGGATAAGTTTGCTGTAAAGACGAGTAAGTGGTTTAAAGACGATTTAATTTTCAAAAAGAAATGATTCTGAGTTTCTTGCTGTTTCCCGGTTTCCTGTTTTCTTACGTGATGGGAGGTTTAGGCTGGTGGCTTGAAAGGAAACTTACTGCCAGATTCCAATACAGGGTAGGGCCGCCTTGGTATCAGAATTTTTTAGATATCGCCAAACTCTTTGTAAAGGAGACCCTTATCCCTGAAAGTGCGGTTAAGTCCATATTTATATTTTCTCCTGTAGTAGGTTTTTCTTTTGCCCTGTTTTTTAGCACGCTTTTAGGAAGGAGTATATTTTTTAGGCAGGGGTTCTCGGGGGATGTGTTTGTTTTGTTGTATCTTATGGTAGTCCCTTCCCTGTGCATTATTCTGGGAGGTTTTTCTTCGGGAAATCCTCTGGCTACCGCAGGCAGTTCGCGGGAGATGAAACTTGTAATTTCTGCTGAATTCTGCTTTGTGGGCGCACTTTTAGTGGCCATAATTAAAGCAGGCAGTTTATCTTTAGGGGGGATTATATCTTTTCAGGAAAATACAGGTTCTTTACTGAGGAATCCTTCAGGCATTATAGGTTTTGTTTTAGGCATAATTTATATCCAGGCAAAGTTGGGTATTTGCCCTTTTGACATATCTGAGGCAGAACAGGAGATAATGGCCGGCCCCTTTATCGAATACTCTGGGCCTCTTTTGGGATTATACAGGCTTTCTAAAAGCATTCTCTATTTTTCTCTTCCGTTGTTTGTGGTTTCTCTATTCTGGGCAGGAAGTTTGGGGTGGCATATTGTTTATAAATACCTTATAATGATTTTAATTATTTCTGTTATAAAGAATACCAATCCCCGTTTGAGGATAGGCGATGTTCTGAGATTTTTTTGGTTTTTCCTTTTCCCTTTGGGGATAGTGGCTGTAATTTTGGCTATAAGAGGTTTCTGATATGGGCTTGAAAGAAAAGATTTTAACCAAGTCTCTCTGGGTTTTTCATATAAGTGCAGGTTCCTGCAATAACTGTGATATCGAGATTTTAGATGCTTTGACTCCCCGCTACGATTTAGAGAGGTTTGGAATACTTCTTGCCCCTTCTATACGGCATGCCGATTGCCTCTTGGTTGCTGGGGCTATAAACAAGAAGGATATACCTATAATTAAGGAACTTTATCAGCAGGCACCACAACCCTGCGTGGTAGTAGCAGTAGGGACCTGCGCCTGCAGTCAGCATATGTTCAGGGATTCATATAATTTTGGTCCCCCTCTGGACGAGATTATTCCCGTCCACCTTTATATACCCGGTTGTCCGCCAAAACCTGAGGCTATAATTTCAGGAATAGCCAAACTTATAAAAAAACTCAATGCTAAGAATGATAAAGGATAACATTAAGGATGCTTTAGGGAAAAAGGTTAAGGATTGGTTCGTAAAGAATGAGAGGAGGGTTTACATTACTATCCTCAAGGAAGACCTTAAAGATGTTGCCCGCCTCCTTTATGAAGATTTGGGATTGAGGTTTTGCACTGCTTCAGGAATAGACAACGAAAATAATCTTGAGATAATTTACCATTTCAGTTTTGACAAGACAGGCGAGATTTTCAGTTTGCGCGTATTTATTGAAGACAAAAATAAACCCCAGGTTGACTCTCTTACCAGTATATTTTCTGCTGCCTCCTGGATAGAGAGGGAGATACACGAGATGTTAGGTGTAGATTTTGTGGGCCATCCTAACCTTAAACATCTGCTTTTAAGAGAAGATTGGCCTCAGTGCAGTTTTCCTTTGAGGAAGGACTACCAGGATGAGTAAAAGGATAATTCCCATAGGTCCTTATCACCCTCTTCAGGAAGAGCCAGAATTTTTTAGGTTGGTAGTTGAGGGCGAGAAGGTTGTAGAGTTGGAAATTGACCTTGGCTATAATCACCGCGGCATTGAAAAACTTTCTGAGTCCAAACACTGGGATGAAGTTACTTTTTTAGTGGAAAGAATATGCGGGATATGTTCTACTTCACATCCTTACGCCTATGTTCTGGCAGTGGAGGACCTTCTGGGGATAGAGCCTCCTCCTAGGGCCAGTTTCATCAGGATGATTATAGATGAACTCCAGAGAATTCATTCACATCTGTTATGGTTGGGCCTGGCAGGTCATTTTATCGGCTATAACACGGTATGGATGTGGGCCTG
>CAYNIO010000052.1:0-8387 GCA_964397495.1 uncultured Planctomycetia bacterium | reverse complement strand
GTACTCACAATCTTCAAAGGGATTTGCAAATCCTCAAATCTCAAACCTCCAAATATCTGGGTAAAGATCTCTATAAAGGGACGCGGGTCAACCAAAAATCTCTTGATAGCCCTCACATTCCAGAGGTAAACCTCCTTAACCAAGGTAAATGCTTTCTGGACCAGATATAATTTCTCCTGGGATAAAGATTTGTGGGATAACATCTCAAGGTTTTTCAAGGGGGGTGATTCAAGATACTCTATGATTTTTTCTTCTACTTTCTGGGGCTGTTTATAAAGGGCGTAGAAGCATCCTATTACTGCCCCCATAGAAACCCCAGAAATTATGGCAGGTCTTATATTATGCTCGTGAAGAGTCTGGAGTATGGGCAAAAAAGAAAGGGAGAGGGCTCCACCCCCTCCCAAAGCAAAACCTATGCGCATTAACCTTTATTCTCTGGCTATGGTAATGGCGATTACTCCTGCTAAGATAAGAAAAGGTCCAATACAGCCTGCCACCACCGTCAAGAAGGGCTTCCACCAGAATATCCAGGAGACTACTCCTGCGAGAATCAAAACCACTCCTAAAATAATTTTTAAGACCATTTTGAATATCTCTTTAGACTTGTCCTCCTGCTCCAGTTCCTCAATTTCTTTGGATATCTCTTCCTTCTTCTGCTCTTCATTCAAGTTCTTCTCTTCTGACATCTTTACACCTCCTTTTTAACTCTTAAGACTTCCATCTTCTATGCATCCACCCCCAGTGATCAGGATATTTTCTTATATAATATTCTACCAGATTTGTAAATTCTTGCACATAGTTGATTATAGTTTTCTCCAGATTCTGCATCCTGCGCATAAGCTCCTGTGGCGGCTCTATTATTACCTTCTGAAAACGCGAGTCTCTGCTGTCTCTTATTATAAACATAGGCACAACTCTCGCCCCAGACCTCAAAGCAAAAACCACTGGGCCCTTGGCAGTAAAAGCTTTCCTACCAAAAAAATCTACCCCCACTCCACCTGTGCCAAAATGCTGGTCCATTTGTATAACCAGGATTTCGTTGCCTCTCAAGACTTCGAGCGACTCTTTTACTGCCCTCTGACGAGGATAACTGTATATAGTCTTTACTCCTGCTTTTTCCCTAAGGGAAGTGATTTCCCTGTCCATGCGTTCATCCCTGGCGGGCCTGGCCATAACATTGACCTTATATCCTAAAGAAGCAAGTTTAAGACACATCAGAGGAAAATTTCCAAAGTGGGCAGTTAGACCTACTACGCCCTTACCTTCCTTTAGAGCCTGGTCCAGATATTTTTTGCCCTCCAAATGGATATATCTCTTAAGAAGGTGGGGCCTCCTGCAGAAAACTAATAACTCCAAGCCTAACTTCATAAAATCCTTCATAGTATTCTTGGCAATATTTACCTTTTCTTGAGAAGAAAGGCCCTTGCCAAAAGCGATATCAAGAGACTCAAGGCTAGTCTTGCGAAATCTTTTAACCAGGGAGTAAGCCATAATTCCCAAAAAATCAGAAAACTTATGGACTACCCTTAAGGGAAAAACCCCAATACTAAAGTAAAAGAATTTAAAGAATATCCAACCTAGAATATAGCGAAATCTCTTTCTGTAATTCTTGGACATAGGCTTTGCTTACGGAGGAAGAATTATAACAGCAGGCTTTAAACCTGACAAGTCTTATCTCTTATAACCTATTTTCCTCAAGAATTCCTTTCTCTTCTGCATATCCTCTTTAGATTCTACCCCTTTGATAAATTCACCATCTACGACCCCGAGAACCCCCCTTCCTTGGGCAGTCTGGACAACTATTACCTCTACATCATTGGCAGTAGCGCAAAAAATTCTACAGACCTCCTGGACCATCTTTATAGAATTCAAAACATTTATGGGAAACCCTCCCCTCAAGGCGATGAAAAACATATGGCCTGCGCCTATATTCTTGGCATTATCTACGGCAACTCCTATCAATTCCTCGTCATTGCCTTCATATCTTACCAGACACGGACCTGAAGACTCGCAGAAAGCGATGCCGAACTTAAGTGATGTGGAACTTGTAGAAAGGGCTTCGTACAGGTCTTCTATTGTCTTTATAAAATGGGCCTGCCCCATAACGATATTTACATCTTGGGGTTTATTAATTTTAACCTTCAGCATCTCCATATTCCTTCCTCCTTGTAAAAAATAGACTTCCTAAAAATAAAAAACCCAAACCCAGAAAAATGGGCTTTCCCCAAGGATAAAAAGTATTTATCTTCTCCAAATAGATATCTTTCTCTAAAACGCCTCTCTTAAATAAAGGAAGCGGCTTTGTCAAAATCTTGCCCCGGCTAGAGATTATAGTAGTAATCCCTGTATTGGCAACTCTCAGGAAACTTCTGCCTGTCTCAATGGCTCTAAAAACCGACAAAGAAAGATGTTGCTGAGCCTGGGGGTTGCCTCTAAACCAGGCATCATTAGTAATGTTAACAAAGAAGTCTATATCGCGCTTTAGGAAATTAAAACAAAGGGATGGAAAAAGGTCTTCAAAACATATCAGGACCGCAAATCTCCTGTTTCGATAATCAAAAACGGTATACTCTTTGCCAGGACTTATATCTCCTATCTGATTCAAAACATTCACAAATCCCAGAAGTCTTCTCAAAGGAACATACTCTCCAAAGGGAACCAATTTCACCTTCTTATATTCTTCTAGAATGTGCCCCCTAGGAGAAAACAGACCTGCCTCATTGTAAAAATGACTGGCCTGCCTCTTCAAGAAACCCCAAAGCACATATCTTTGTGCCTGCTGAGAGAATCTTTTCAGGCGTGAAAAATCATTCTCCTGCACAAGGTATGGCCAACTGGCCTCAGGGAATATCACCAAACTCTGGGGCGAGGTCTCTTTTAGCATCTGGGCGTAAACCTCAACGATCTGGGAAGCCTTCAAAGGATTCCATTTATCTTCCTGGAGAATGCTGGGCTGCATAAGGCTCAATTCAATATGCTTTGTTTTAGGAATCTGCAAATTCATCTTTAAAGAAGAATAGCCCCAGGAAAAGACAAGCAAGAAGACTACCAGAATATGAAAGAGCCTGACCCTCCTTTCTTTGAATATCAGGAAGAGAGAAAGATTAAAAGAGATTATCAAGAAGGAAATAAATTCCACACCAAAAAGATCTGCACTCTGTACCAGATACAGCATCTTATATTGAGAATACCCCAAGGCATTCCAACCAAAACCACCTAAAACTACCCCTCTTAAACACTCCAGTATTACCCACCACCACGAGGCACCAAGCAATCTAAATAAGGATATCCTTCTTAAAATAAATCTTAAGCCTGCGAAAAATAAAAACCAGTACAAAGAAAGATAACTGCAAAGCAAAAATAATCCCAGCCTGCTCACATATCCTACCCAACCCAAAGAAACAAGGAAATGCAAAAAACCCCAGAGACCTGAATAAAGATAGGCCTGCCTCTTATTAGGCAAACTCAGAGAAATTCCTATAAGAATAGATAAACTAAACCATATAAGAACTCCCAAATTAGGGTGGAAAAAACTTAGACCTGAGAATACAGCCCCCAAACAAGAGACGATGAGTTTAAGGAGGATTATCTTCTGCCGCAACAGTGTTTGTATTTTTTCCCGCTTCCACAGGGGCAAGGGTCATTCCTGCCGATCTTCTTTCCCTGTCGGCGGTAAGTGCCCCCCTCTACTACCACCTTGGAGCCTGGCGAAGGTTGAGGAGGAATGTATTGGTTCTTTTTGCTTTGCACTGCAGAATACTCCTGATGCACATATTCCTGGGAAGAACTCTCCAATATAGAAGCAAATTCTTCTTCTGCAGGCAAAGGATGATACCTAAAAACGTACTCTATAAAAGAATACTCAATTCTTCTAAGCATCTCCTGAAAATTATTGAAGGCTTCGTGCTGGAATTCTACCAGGGGGTCCCGCTGGGCATAGGCCCTTAAGAATATCCCCTCTTTAAGGTAATCTATGGCATAGAGGTGCTCCTTCCACCGGGAATCTATGGCCTGGAGATAAAACATCTTTTCTAAAAATCTGAATTTACCTTCGCCCAAATTCTGCCTCTTCTCTTCATAATATCTCTTGCACAGAGATATAACCTTCTCTGTCAAGGATAACGAATCTTCATTTAATATATCTTGAGGGATATCCACCCCCCATTGGAATTTAATCCAGGAGACGAACCCTAACTTATCACGCTCCTGAGGGTCAACACTGGCAGGCATAAACTGCTCAGCCTTCTCCCTAAGAATATCCTCTAATATCTCTAAAGTCTCCTCTTTCAAACCCTGCGATTCTAAAATTTTTCTCCTTTTGGAATAGATAACCTCCCGCTGCCTGTTCATTACATTATCATATTCCAATAACTGTTTTCTAATCTCGAAGTTATGAGCCTCTACCCTTCTCTGGGCTATCTCTATGGACTTAGTTATCCAAGGATGTTCGATGCACTCCCCCTCCTTCCAACCTAATCGGTCCATTATCAAAGAAAGTCTATCTGAGGCAAAAAGGCGCATAAGATCGTCTTCCAGGGACACATAAAAACGCGAGGAACCAGGATCTCCCTGCCTGCCGGCCCTTCCTCTCAATTGATTATCGATACGCCGAGCCTCGTGGCGCTCTGTCCCAATCACATGTAATCCTCCCAATTCTACAACCTGCTGATGTTCCCGATCTGTAATCTCTTTGAACTTTTGATAGAGTTCTTGAAACAACTGAGGGTATTGGGGAGATTCTGGAGGAACATCTTTGCGCCTCAACTCCAACTTTGCCAGATATTCAGGATTTCCTCCCAAAAGGATATCTGTACCCCTGCCTGCCATATTAGTAGCGATGGTTACGGATTTCAGCCTTCCTGCTTGGGCAACAATGTAAGCCTCCATCTCGTGATATTTAGCGTTGAGTACCTGATGTTTTATATTTCTCCTCTTTAACATCTGGCTTAAAACTTCCGAGTTTTCTATGGAGGTTGTGCCTACCAATACAGGCCTGCCTGCCTTGTAAAATTCTTCAATCTCTTCCACTACTGCCTGAAATTTCTCTTTTCTAGTCTTATATATTACATCGGGAAAATTACTTCTTTTTAGAGGACGGTTGGTGGGGATAACCACGGTCTCCAAATTATAAATCTGTTTGAATTCCTGGGCCTCGGTATAGGCGGTGCCAGTCATACCTGCCAGTTTATCATACATCCGGAAATAATTCTGTAAGGTTATAGTAGCCAGGGTTTGATTCTCTCTTTCAATCTTGAGGCGCTCTTTAGCCTCTACAGCCTGATGTAGCCCATCTGACCAGCGCCTGCCTGGCATAAGCCGGCCTGTGAATTCATCTACGATTATGACTTTGCCTTCCTTAACAATATAATGGACATCCTTCTCGAAAAGATAATGAGCCCTCAAAGACTGGCTTATGTAGTGGACCCAAGGTTCAGAAACTCTATCAGGCTTCTCCTCCCATAAACTTTTAATTCCCAGAATACTTTCGCACCTCTCCTCCCCCCTCTTGGTAAGGTAAGCATTGTGATTTTTCTCCTCAACTATGGCGTCGAAATTATCCTCCAAAAAACTCCTTTCTACTTTGCTCTGCTTGCCTTCTGATTCCTTAAGCAACAAAAGCCCGTCTTGGGTCTGATGGCTCTCAATAATTCTCTTTACCTTAAGTTGCCTTGCCACCTTATCTGCCAGGTAATACTTTTCTACAGATTCCTCAGAAGGCCCAGAGATGATAAGGGGGGTGCGGGCTTCATCTATAAGTATGGAATCTACTTCGTCCACAATGGCATAGAAATGCCCTCTCTGCACACAATCTTCTAAAGATATCACCATATTGTCTCTCAGATAATCAAAACCAAACTCATTATTCGTGCCATAAGTTATATCGCAAAGATACGCCTGCTTTCTCTCTTCTTGGCTCATACCATGGTATATAACCCCCACCTTAAGTCCTAAAAATTCATAGATAGGCCCCATCCAGTCCCGGTCGCGTTTAGCCAGATAATCGTTTACAGTAACTATATGCACTCCTTTCCCCATAAGGGCGTTCAAATAAGCAGGTAGGGTCGCCACCAAGGTCTTCCCCTCACCTGTAGCCATCTCAGCAATCTTTCCTTGGTGCAGGACTATGCCTCCTAATATCTGCACATCAAAATGCCTCATATTTATCGTTCTGCGTGCTGCTTCCCTAACTACCGCAAAAACTTCAGGTAAAATATCATCCAACACGCCTTTCTCTTTCTCATAAACTTTCCCACGTTCAGTGGCAGGCAAAATTCTTTTTCTTTCCTCTTCAATTCTTCTCTTAAACTCCTGAGTCTTTTCTTTCAACTCCGCATCGGACAATTTCCTCATCTGGGGCTCAAGAGAATTAACTAAACTCACAAGGCGAGACAAACCAGCAATATCCCTGCAACTGGGAATAGGGATTTCTTTATTAAGGGAAATATTAACCGGGGGCTTAAGTCTGTTTAATTTCTTCTGATAGCGCTCTAAAAGGTATCCCTTAAACATTTTTACTGCTCAAAAGATATGCCTCTATAAAAGGGTCGATGTATCCATCCAGAACCTTACTCACATCGTAGAGTTCTAAACCTGTCCGATGGTCCTTAACCATAGTATAGGGATGAAGAATATAACTGCGTATCTGAGAACCCCATTCTATACGCATTTTTTGCGAAGATAACTCCTTAAGTTTCTCTCTCATCTTATATCTCTCCAGTTCAAAGAGACGCGCCTTCAGAATCTTGAAGGCGGTCTGTTTATTCTGGTATTGGGAACGTTCATTCTGACACTGCACCACAATCCCTGTAGGAAGATGGGTAATGCGCACCGCGGAATCTGTAACGTTCACGTGTTGGCCACCCGGGCCTGAAGCACGAAAGGTCTCAATCTTAAGGTCTTCATCCCGTATAGAAACCTCTATGTCTTCCTCTATCTGGGGTATCACCTCCACAGAAGCAAAGGAGGTATGTCTGCGTTTATTGGCATCAAAGGGAGAGATGCGCACCAAGCGATGCACGCCCGTTTCAGATTTAAGATAGCCGTAAGCATAAACCCCATCTATAAAAAGAGTAGCGTTCTTTATCCCTGCCTCCTGGTCATAAAGAATATCGGTCAACTTAACCCTGTATCCTTTATCCTCTGCCCAACGCGTATACATCCTTAATAACATATTGGCCCAATCACAGGCATCCACCCCACCTGCCCCTGAGTTAATGGTAAGGATTGCGCCACTATTATCGAATTCTCCATCTAACAATACAGAAATTTTAAGATTCTTTAATCTAAAAATTATCTCCTGAGACTCGCGCAGCAGTTCCCTAAGATATTTCTCATCCTCAGAGAGTTGAGATAACTCCTCCAAATCTTGCACTCTTTGTCTTATCTCTAAATATGGCTCCAAAATGCTTTTTGCCCTCTTCAATTGCTGGATATGTCTTTTCGCCTCTTGAGGCTCCTGCCAGAAATCGCTGGAACTCATTTTGTCCTGTATCTTTCTGATATCTGCCTCCAATTTCTCTCTATCCAGGGCCTTCTCTAAATCCTCAAGATATTTTCTGGCTTCTCTTATTCTAACCTTCAATTCTTCTTGCATATTTTTAAGATTCTATTCCTAAGTTCTTTAGTTCCATAAGCATATCCTCGCGGCTGTCGGCATAGTCCAAAGCGTCCTGAGAAGAAATTCTGCCTCCCTTAACCAATTTTAAAAGGGTCTTCTTGAAAGTAGTCATGCCGTAAATTTCTCCTTCCTCCATATAACGGGGAATTTCCCAAATCTTGGCCTCTCTCAAAAGCCGAGAAATGGTGGGGCTTAAAGTCATTATCTCGTAGGCGGGAATCATACCTTGGTGGTCTGCACGTTTTATCAACCTCAAGGAGATTACTCCTTTGAGTAAAAGGGACAACTGCAAAAACACCTGTTTGTGCTGATAGGGAGGGAAGAAGTTTATTATTCTCTCTATGGTTTGGAAGGCGTTTATAGTATGGAGGGTAGAAAATACCAATACCCCTGTCTCAGCTGCAGTAAGGGCTGAACTCATAGTCTTAGGATCCCTAATGGTGCCAATATAAATAACGTCCGGACTCTGCAAGGTGAACTGCCGCAGGGCCATATCGTAATCTTTAACATCCAGACCTAATTCCCTCTGATTTATTATGGACTTCTTATCCTGAAATATGAACTCTATGGGCTCTTCAATAGTGAGAATATGGGCATATCTTTGAGTATTTATGTACTCTATCATACTAGCAATAGTGGTAGATTTACCGCTACCTGCTGCTCCCGTAACCAGAATCAGCCCTCTTCTCTCCATACAGAGTTGGGAAAGGACCTGCCCCGGCAGATTCAACTCTTGGAAACTAAATATCTGAGGTTTTACTCTCCTTAT